>CAHJWT010000022.1 GCA_903643075.1 Sphingomonadaceae bacterium
GCAACGGTCAGGCGATCTGGTTCGAGCCGGCGAGGGCCGCGTCGGCAGCGGCGGCGGCGCGGGCGGGTAGCGCGGCGCGGAGTTCGGAGGCGGTGATATCGGGGTTCGCCGTCGCGGCGTCGAGCAGCGCGGCGAGGAGCGCGGCATGGCCGGCGTCGGGCAGGGCGATGGCGGCGAGGCGCTCGAAGCCGTGATCGATCAGCGCCGGATGAACGAGGCAGCCGGTCAGAATTTGCCGGATCATCGTCGCGTTCATCGCCGGCTGGGCGGCGCGGAGGATACCGGGGGAAGGCGGTGCCGGAGCCATCCGCCCCATGCCCTTGACCCACGGCGTCCGCTCCGGCCGCCGGAACAGCGCGTAGAACCGGTCGCGCAACTCGGTCCGGTAAAAGCGCGCGAGATCGGGGTGGGCGATCGTCGTGGCATGGGCGTCGAGGCGGGCGAGGACGGCGGCGCGGCGCTCGGGCGTCGACGTGTCGGCCCCTTCCGTTTCGCTCCGCCAGAGCCGGTCGATCAATGGCTCGGCGGCGGCGAGGACGCGCTCGACCGCCGCCGCGCCGCCGGTGCGGACGAGATCGTCGGGGTCCTGGCCCGGCGGTAACGTCGCGAAGCGCAGCGACTTGCCCGGTTCGAGCAGCGGCAGTGCGCGTAAAGCCGCGCGCAACGCCGCGCGCTGGCCGGCGGCGTCGCCGTCGAAGCACAGCACCGGCTCGGGGGCGTAGCGCCACAGCAGGGCGAGCTGCGCCTCGGTCAGCGCCGTGCCGAGCGGGGCGACGGCGTCAGCGACGCCCGCCTGCGCCAGCGCGATCACGTCCATGTAGCCTTCGACGACGATCAGCCGCTGCGACTTCCGCGCGACGGGACCGGCGCGGTCGAGGTTGTAGAGCGTCCGCCCCTTGTCGAACAGCGGCGTGTCGGGCGAGTTGAGGTACTTCGGTTGGACATCGCCGAGCGCCCGCCCGCCGAAGGCGATGACCCGGCCGCGCGGATCGCGGATCGGGAACATCAGCCGGCCGCGGAAGCGGTCGTATGGTGCCGGCGCATCGCCGCCGGCGTCGGGGGCGATCAGCAGCCCGGCCTCGATCAGCTTGGCGTCGCCGTGGTTCGCCAGCGCCGCGCGCAGCCACGTCCGGCTGTCGTCGGCGAAGCCCAGCCCGAACGCCTCGACCGTCGCCGCCGACAGCCCGCGCGTGGCGACATACGCACGGCACGCCCCACCGGCGTCGTGACGCAGCCGCACGGCGAACGCCGCGGCGGCGTCACGGAGCACGTCATGGAGCGTCGCGGCCGCCGCCGCGCGTTCGCGCGCCTCGGGCGACGCCTCGGGCATCGCCAGCCCCGCCTCGGCGGCGAGCGATTTGACCGCGTCGATGAAGCCGAGCCCCTCCTGCTCGACGACGAAGCGGATCACGTCGCCGTGCGCCCCGCACCCGAAGCAGTGATAGAAGCCCTTGTCATCGTTGACGAAAAAGCTGGGGCTCTTCTCGTTGTGGAACGGGCAGCAGCCCTTCATCTCGCGCCCGGCGCGGCTCAGCTTGACCCGCCGCCCGGCCACGGTCGACACCGCGACGCGCGCGCGGAGTTCGTCGAGGAAGGCGGGGGTGAGGGTCAGGACAGCGCCGCCTTGACCATCGCCGACGCACTCGACATGTCGATCTGCCCGGCGAAGCGCTCGCGCAGCGCTGCCATGACGCGACCCATGTCCTTGATTCCACTGGCATTCAGCTCGACAACCAGGTCGCGGACGACCGCCTCGGCCGCGCCTGCCGCCATCCGCTGCGGCAGGAAGCCCTCGATCACGCCGAGTTCGGCGCGCTCGGCGTCGGCGAGTTCCGGGCGGTTGCCAGCGACGTACAGCTCGATCGATTCGCGGCGCTGCTTCGCCATCTTGGTCAGCACGTCGGCGACGAGGACGTCGTCATCCTTCGGCGCGGTGCCCGTTCGCAGCTCGATGTCCTTGTTCTTCAACGTCGACGAGATCAGGCGCAGGGCCCCCAGCCGCGCCGCATCCTTGGCCTTCATCGCGTCGATCGTCGCCGCCTTGATGTCGTCGCGGATCATCAATTCATCCCGAGTCGGTTGACCGGCGAGGATAGCCGCTGGCGTGCCGCGATGATAGGTTGACCGCTCGCCGGGCACCCCCTAGACGCCCGGCGTTTGCCCGCAACCCAGCCGACAGGAGGCCCCTTGGCCGACGCCGCCGCGCACGCCAAACCCGATGGCGCGACGGGAGTCCTCGTCATGGCCGACGGCACGACCGTCTGGGGCGTCGGCATCGGCGCGGAGGGCAGCGCCGTCGGCGAAGTCTGCTTCAACACCGCGATGACCGGCTACCAGGAGGCGATGACCGACCCGAGCTACGCGCGGCAGATCATCACCTTCACCGCAGCGCATATCGGCAACACCGGGGCCAATGCCGAGGACGTCGAGGCGACCAATCCCCACGCGCTCGGCTGCATCCTGCGCGAGGTGCCGTCGGAGGCGGCCTCGTGGCGCGCGACCGGAACCTTCGACAACTGGCTGAAATCGTGGGACCGGATCGGCCTCGCGGGCGTCGACACGCGCGCGCTGACCCGCCGCATCCGCGAAGCCGGAGCGCCGAACGCGGTCCTTTCCCACTCGGCGCGCGGCGACTTCGACCTCGCCGCGCTCAGGACGCAAGCGGCGGCGTGGCCGGGGCTGGAGGGCATGGACCTCGCGGCGCAAGTGTCGGCGACGCAGAGTTACGGCTGGGACGACGGGCTGTGGACGCTGGGGCAGGGTTACGCGACCCACGCCGCCAACCCCGACGGGCCGCGCGTCGTGGCGATCGACTACGGCATCAAGCGCAACATCCTCCGCAACCTCGTCGCCGCCGGCGCGCGGGTGACGGTCGTCCCGGCCACCGCCACGTTCGCCGAGATCATGGCCCACGAACCCGCCGGCATCTTCCTGTCGAACGGCCCCGGCGACCCCGCCGCGACCGGCATCCACGCCGTGCCGACGATCCAGGCGGTGCTGAACGCCGGCGTGCCCCTGTTCGGCATCTGCCTCGGCCATCAGCTCTTGGGCCTCGCGGTCGGCGCGAGCACGTTCAAGATGCACCAGGGCCACCGTGGCGCCAACCACCCGGTCAAGCGCCTGTCCGACGGCCGCGTCGAGATCACCAGCATGAACCACGGTTTCGCCCTCGACGCGGCGACGCTGCCGGCGAATGCGAAAGCGACCCACGTCAGCCTGTTCGACGGCTCGAACGCGGGGCTGGAGCTGACCGACAGACGCGCGTTCAGTGTGCAGTACCACCCGGAGGCCAGCCCGGGGCCGCAGGATAGCCACTATCTGTTCAAGCGGTTTGTGGACTCGCTGCGATGAGCGGACACAGCCACCTCCCCCCATCGGGGGGAGGTCGAGAGACGGCGCGCAGCGCCGGCCCGGGAGAGGGGACTTCTTCTTCTGCCACGGCAAAGAATGACGCGCGTGAAGACGCGCGCCCCTCTCCCCAACCCTCCCCCCGGCGGGGGGAGGGGGCCAGTACGGTCCTGCTTAGAAAGCGTGCGAAGGCGATGCGCTCGGCGATGTCGACGCCCGAAGCCATTATCTGGAAGATGCTCCGCGCCAAGCGCCTGAACGGTTGGAAGTTCGCCCGCCAAGTGCCGATCGGACAATACATCGTCGACTTCGCCGCGCGACGTGAGAAGCTGGTCGTCGAACTCGATGGCCGCTCGCATGACTACAGCCAAGAGTACGACTCGCGCCGCGACCGCGATCTGGCTGCGCTTGGCTATCGCGTCCTCCGCTTCACCAATGGCGACGTCGCCATCAACCCCCATGGCATCGCGCGCACGATCGACGCCGCGCTCGCTGCGACCTCTGCCGAGAACAGCCGCTGATGCCCCGCCGCACCGACCTCCACACCATCCTCATCATCGGCGCCGGTCCGATCGTCATCGGGCAGGCGTGCGAGTTCGATTATTCGGGGACGCAGGCGGTCAAGGCGCTAAAGGCCGAGGGATATCGGATCGTCCTGGTCAACTCGAACCCGGCGACGATCATGACCGATCCCGAGCTGGCCGACGCGACCTATGTCGAGCCGATCACGCCCGCCGTCGTCGCCAAGATCATCGCCGCCGAGCGGCCCGACGCGCTGCTGCCGACGATGGGCGGGCAGACGGCGCTCAACACCGCGCTGGCGCTGTTCCGCGACGGGACGCTGGAGAAATATGGCGTCGAGCTGATCGGGGCCGACGCGGTCGCCATCGACAAGGCCGAGGACCGGCTCAAGTTCCGCGACGCGATGGACGCGATCGGCCTCGAAAGTCCGAAGAGCCGGATCGCGCATAGCCTGAGCGAGGCCTGCAAAGCGCTTGAGATTACGGGGCTGCCGGCGATCATCCGGCCGTCGTTCACCATGGGCGGGACGGGCGGCGGCATCGCCTACAACCGCGAGGAGTTCGCGCGGATCGTCGCCGGCGGGCTCGACGCGTCGCCGACGACCGAGGTCCTGATCGAGGAATCGGTCCTCGGCTGGAAGGAATACGAGATGGAGGTCGTCCGCGACCGCCACGATAACGCGATCATCATCTGCGGCATCGAGAACGTCGATCCGATGGGGGTCCATACCGGCGACAGCATCACCGTCGCGCCGATCCTGACGCTGACCGACAAGGAATACCAGATCATGCGCAACGCGTCGATCGCGTGCCTGCGCGAAATCGGCGTCGAGACCGGCGGCAGCAACGTCCAGTTCGCGGTCGACCCGGCCACGGGGCGGCTCGTGGTCATCGAGATGAACCCGCGCGTCAGCCGATCGTCGGCGCTGGCGTCGAAGGCGACCGGCTTCCCGATCGCCAAGGTCGCGGCACTGCTCGCGGTCGGTTACACGCTCGACGAGATCGAGAACGACATCACCGGCGCGACCCCGGCGAGCTTCGAGCCGACGATCGACTATGTCGTGACCAAGGTGCCGCGCTTCGCCTTCGAGAAATTCAAGGGGGCCGAGGCGGTCCTTGGCACGGCGATGAAGTCGGTCGGCGAGGTCATGGCGATCGGCGGGTCGATCCACGAAAGCCTGCAGAAAGCGCTTCGCGGGCTCGAGACGGGGCTGACCGGGTTCGACGAGGTCGCGGCGCTCGCCGGCGCGAGTGATGACGAGATCGCCGCGGCGCTGTCGGTGCCAGGGCCCGACCGGCTGCTGATCGCAGCGCAGGCGCTGCGCAGCGGGTTCTCGGTCGAGCGGGTCCATGCGATCACCAAGTACGAGCCGTGGTTTCTCAACCGGATCGCCGAGATAATTGCAGCAGAAGGTGAGATTAGGCGGCTAAGTGGCGACGCGGAAAACGATGTGCGTGGGCGCTTACTTCGCTTATTTGTTAACATCCGGCAATGGAAGGCGATGGGCTTCTCGGACGCGCGGCTGGCCGCGCTGGCCGGCGTTCCGGTCGCCGACCTCGCCACCGCGCGCCGCGCCGCCGGCATCCGCCCGGTGTTCAAGCGCATCGACACCTGCGCCGCCGAGTTCGCCGCCAAGACGCCGTACATGTACTCGACCTACGCCGCGCCGTCGTTCGGCGTGCCCGAGGACGAGAGCGCGCCGACGCCCTCGCGCAAGGTCGTCGTCCTCGGTGGTGGGCCGAACCGGATCGGGCAGGGGATCGAATTCGACTACTGCTGCGTCCACGCCTGCCTCGCGCTCAAGGATGCGGGCTTCGAGACGATCATGGTCAACTGCAACCCCGAGACGGTGAGCACCGACTACGATACGTCGGACCGCCTCTACTTCGAGCCGCTGACCGCCGAGGACGTTATCGAGGTGCTGCACAAGGAGCAGGAGAACGGCGAGCTGGTCGGCGTCATCGTGCAATTCGGCGGGCAGACGCCGCTCAACCTCGCCCGCGCGCTCGGGGCGGCCGGCATCCCCATCCTCGGCACGACGCCCGACAGCATCGACCTCGCCGAGGACCGCGAGCGCTTCGCCGCCTTGGTCGCACGGCTCGAGCTGCGCCAGCCGAACAATGGCATCGCCAGCGACCGCGCGCAGGCGGCCGAGATCGCCGCACGCGTCGGCTACCCCGTGCTGATGCGTCCGTCGTTCGTCCTCGGCGGCCGGGCGATGGAGGTGGTCGAGACGCCGGCCGCGCTCGACGCCTACCTCCGCGACAACGCGGCGGCGCTGTCGGGCGGACCGGTGCTGATCGACCAGTATCTGCGCGACGCGGTCGAGGTCGACGTCGACGCGCTGGCCGACCCCGACACCGTGTTCGTCGCGGGCGTCCTCCAGCACATCGAAGAGGCCGGCGTCCATTCGGGCGACAGCGCGTGCTCCATCCCGCCGCACAGCCTGTCGCCCGAGGTGATCGCCGAGATCGAACGGCAAACGGCGGTCCTCGCTCGCGCGCTCGACGTCCGCGGGCTGATGAATGTCCAGTTCGCGGTCAAGGACGAGGTCGTCTACCTGATCGAGGTCAACCCGCGCGCGTCGCGGACGGTGCCGTTCACGGCCAAGGCGACCGGCATCCCGATCGCCAAGATCGCCGCGCGGGTCATGGCCGGCGAGGGCCTCGCGTCATTCGCGCTGAGGCGGCCCGCCTGGCAGCACGTCGCCGTCAAAGAGGCGGTGTTCCCCTTCGCGCGCTTCCCCGGCACCGACCCCGTCCTCGGCCCCGAGATGAAGTCGACCGGCGAGGTCATGGGCATCGACGCCGACTTCGCGATGGCCTTCGCCAAGGCGCAGCTTGCGGCCGGCACGGTGCTGCCGATGGCGGGGACGGTCTTCCTGTCGGTCAAGGACAGCGACAAGCCGGTCGTCCTCGACGCCGCGCGCGAGCTTCTCGACATGGGCTTCGACCTGATCGCCACCGACGGTACGGCGGCGTATCTGGGCGGAGAAGGGATTACCGTCGCCCGCGTCAACAAGGTTCAGCAGGGGCGGCCGCACATCGTTGACCGGATCAAGGACGGCGGCGTCGCGCTGATCGTCAATACAACCGAGGGCGTACAGTCGATGCGCGATTCGGCGTCGATCCGAGCCTCGGCGCTGTACGGCAAGGTGCCCTACTACACGACGGCGTCGGCGAGTGTCGCCGCGACCCGGGCGATCGCCGCGCTGAAGGTACGCCCGCTTGAAGTGCGGTCGCTCCAGTCATATTATTCGGCGCTCGATTAGCCCGACCGTCCGAGAGTTTGCCGTCCGCGGTGGTCTTTCCGTCGCCGGGCGGGGCGTTGGTACAGGGAAGTCAGCAGATGGCGACGGTCGACAAATTTCCGATGCTCGCGGAGGGTCATGCCCAGCTGACGGCGACGCTCCGCGACCTCAAGGAGATCGAGCGGCCGAAGAACGTCGAGGACATCGAGACCGCGCGCGCCCATGGCGACCTGTCGGAGAACGCCGAGTATCACGCCGCCAAGGAGCGTCAGGGGCAGATCGAGGCGCAGGTCATGGACCTCGAGGACAAGCTCGCGCGGGCGACGGTGATCGATCCGACGATGCTTTCGGGCGACAAGGTGGTGTTCGGCGCGACCGTTGGGTTACTCGACGAGGACGACAAGCCGGTGACCTACCAGATCGTCGGGGCGACCGAGGCCGACGCCAAGCGGGGGCGGATCAGCTATTCGTCGCCGCTCGGCCGCGCGCTGATCGGGCGGCGGCTCGACGAGGAGGTCGAGGTGACGACGCCGTCGGGCGACAAGTACTACACGATTGCGAAGGTCGAGTTCATTTGAGGCCCGAGGGCGGGTTCGGCGGCGAGTCCTTCGCCCCGCCACCCGCCGTGGCGACGCGAACGATCGTCGCGCTCTGCGTTGCGGTTCAGCTGATCATCAGCTTCGGCGGTACGGCCTTGGCCGACGCGGTCGCCAGTCACGCCGCGCTCGTCCCGGCGCGGCTGACCGGCCATCTGCCGCTACGGCCCGGCGACATCCCCGCGCCGCTGACGCTGGTGACGGCGATGTTCGTCCACGCGGGGTGGGTCCACCTCGCGCTCAACCTGTCGTTCCTGCTGTGGGTCGGCCGCCACGTCGAGTTTGTCGCGGGCCGCGCGCGGTTCCTCGCGCTGTATCTCGTCGGCGGGATCGCCGGCGGGCTGCTCCAGATTGCCGTCGCGCCGGCGTCGACGATACCCGTGATCGGCGCGAGCGGAGCGATCGCGGCCGTGTTCGGGGCCTATGCGGTGCTGTTTGCCCGCAATCGGGTCCGCGACCGGCGAATGCTCGGCATGGTCGTCGGGGGCGGTGCCCTGACGGCGCTGTGGTGTCTCGCGACGTGGATCGGACTTCAGCTGCTGACCGCGATCGCATTCAACGTCGGGCCGAGCGGCGGCATCGCGATCTGGACCCATATCGGCGGCTTCGCCGTCGGCCTGGTTGCTGCGGCGCCGCTTGCCCGGCAATGGCGCGCCGGGCGAGGGCCCTCGACATGGGCCGACCGGCGTTGGCGCGGGAGCCGCGGCAGCCGGCGGATCGTGCCGTAGCCCACGGGGTCAGATCGGCGGGTCGGGCTCGAGCATCCGATGGAGGTGGACGACGACGTACTTCATCGCCGCATCGTCGACCGTGCGCTGGGCGTTGGCCCGCCACGCCGCTTCCGCTGAGGCATAGTCGGGGAAGATGCCGACGACGTCGAGCGCACCCGGATCCTCGAAGTCGAGCCCGCGCGGATCGGCAACACGACCGCCGAAGACGAGATGCAGCTTGCTCATGCGCCCAGCTGTAAGGCCGCGAAGTCGGCCTGAACAGCCGCCATGGTCGCTGCCGCCCAGTCTTCGAACTCGGCCCCGTCCCATGCGCGGTGGTCGCCGGCGGCGTAGGCGCGGGCATTACGATGATAGAACAGCGCGTTGAGCCGGTTGGCGATCCAGTTGTTCGCCGTCCGGATGACCTTCGCCGGCGACCCGACGACAGCCGAGTTCGGCGGGACGATCGTCCCGTCACGGACATAGGCGTGCTGGCCGACGATCGAATTGTCGCCGATCACCGCCCCGCCGTAGACCGTCGCGTTGATGCCGACGAGGACGTTGTCGCCGATCGTGCAGCCGTGCAGCGTCGCGTGGTGGGTGATCGAGCAGTGCGAGCCGACGATGACCGGTCGGCCGGGGTCGGTGTGGATCATGACGAAATCCTGGATGTTCGAGAATGCCCCAATTTCGATATGCGCCGCCTCGCTGCGCATGACCGCGTTCATCCACACCGAACTGCCCTCGTGGAGCGTGACCCGGCCATAGAGCTGTGCGCTCGGGTCGATGTAAGCCGCTGCGGCGGTATTTAGCAGCGACGTCACGCTGGCTTTGCGTTCGCCGACTTCATCATCGCCACCAGCGCATCGAACCCGTTCTTGGCGATGAAGGCGGAGAAGTCGGCCTCTTGCGTCAGCGAGAGATTGACCCCCGAGACGGTGACGTTGGCGATCAGCCACTTGCCGCCGTCGGCCTTGTCGATCAGCCAGATCATCTCGAAGGGGTCTTTGCCGGGAACGCTGATCCGCGTGAAGACATCGACGTTGCCGGTCGATCCATGCGGCTGCGTGCGGACGACCTTCACCGCCGCGCTTGAGTAGTTGATCAGGCGATCGGCATAGACATTGACGACGTAGTCGGGAAGCACCGCCTGATAGGCAGTGAGCTGGGTCGGCGTGATTTGATTGCGGTAGCGTCGGATGAGCCGCATCCCGGCCTCGTCGACCGCGAAGTTTTCCCTGAGCAGGCCGCGGAACCGGGCCTTCATCGCCGCCTTCGATTCGTTGCTCTTGAGTACGGTGAAAACCCGATCGACGATGCCCGACAAGAACTCGCCCGCCGCCATCGCTTCGGCGGGCGTCGCCGCCGTCACGGCCTGCCCGAGGACCGGCGTCGCTGCCATAAGCCCGATGATCGCGGCCGTCACACCGACCGTTGTCAACCGCCGCATCACGTACTCCCGTTCGACCGCCACGAAATGGCCGCGGCGCGTTTTGGCATCAAGCGGTTGAACCGGGCCTGACCGACCGCGTCAGCGCCGCCCCGGCTGCGCCGAGGATCACGATCAGCGACTGCGCCAACCGGTCGCCAATCCCGGTCAGCCCGCCGGTCAGGCTGAGCTTCGACGGGTCGAGTTCCCCCTTGGCCGCAGCCAACGCCGCGTCCGCCGCGGCGCCAAGACGCATGTTGACTTCCTTGAATACGCTCGTCTCGACGGCGCTTACCGGGACGACCGCACCAAGCAACGCTCCGGTCGCGATGCCGACAGCAAGGACCGCCAGCGGATTGTCGTCGACGGTCGCATGCGCCTGATGCTGGATCGCATCGAGGCTCGCCCGTGCGCGGCCGGCCGGCGGGTCGCCGTCAGCGAGGTTTGCCGCATACCCATCATCGTAATCAGCGTAAGCGGCATAGTTATCGCCGTATTCCACCTTGGCCCGCGCTACCCGGCTCGTCGCAAGCAAACCGGCACCGACCGCCAGGCCGGCGGCGCCAAAGGCAAGCGGATGTCGCGCCGCGGTACCGCGCACCGATGCGACCGCGTGACCGCTGGCCGCGCCGAGTGAGCCCAGCGCCTTGTCGACGAGCGCCCGGGGAGACAGCCGCGCCTGGAGGTCGCCGATCGTCGCGGCGATGCGGTCGCGTGTTTGCGCCGCCTCGGTCTCGAACACCTTTGCTTCATCGGTCATCGGTTGTTTCCCGTGATCGTCTGCGCGTCGCGCTTGACCGATGTCACCGTCTTGTCGGGGACGACACTCGTCACCGACAAACTGCGTGCGCCGCTCGCAATGAGAATGCCGCCGATCACCAATGTCGCAACGCCGACGATCACCGCCGCCCAGCCCGCGCCGACGAACGGCGTTAGAAATCCGACGCCCGCGCCGAGCAGGGTGAAGACGGCGCCGAGAAGCAGTACCGCGCCGATGCCGATGAACGCCGCCCCGTTCTTCGCCGACGCGAGGTTATCCCGCACCTCGGCCTTGGCAAGACGGATTTCGGTTCTAACGAGATGATTACCGTCCTCTACCAACTGCCGCAGCAGATCGGCGATCGACGGCTCGCCATGGCTGTCCATCAGCGCTGCGACCGGAGGACGCGCGCGACGACGAAGCCGGCACCGACCGCAACGCCGACAGCAACCGCCGGGCTCGTCCGCACTAGCGTTCGCGCATCCCCGACAAGGTCGTCGACCGATCGGCGCTCCACCGCGCTCGACCAACCGGCGACGGTATCGGCAGCGTCGTGAACATAGCGCGCGAACAACCCGGCCCCGGTGCCATCGAGCTTCATCGCGACGTCACGCACCGCCTCAGCCAGCCCACCGAGGGTCGAGGAGACATTCGCCTTGCTCTGGCCGAGCAGGGACTGGATCGCCGGCGTGGTCGCCGGATCGGGACGGGTCGCCGACGCCAGCGGCAGATCGAGTGCATCGTGATCGGGAGTGATCGGCGGCATCCCGCTCGACGTGGTATCGGTAGTCATGGTCGCCTCCCACTGCCGGGCCACGGGCCGCTAGCAAGTCGTTTCCCCAACGTCATAAGGAAACGGGGGTTCCGCGACCACCATGGTCGCTCCGGCATCGCATCGAGATCGCGGCGTTGTCGCCGGGCGGGCGAGCGGCTAGGGACGCGCGGCCACCGGCCGGAGCCCCGCATGACCGCCATCGTCGACATCCACGCGCGCCAGATCCTCGACAGCCGCGGCAACCCGACGGTCGAGGTCGAGGTCGTTCTCGACGACGGCAGCGTCGGCCGCGCCGCGGTTCCCTCGGGGGCGTCGACCGGTGCCCACGAGGCGGTCGAACTGCGCGACGACGATGCCGAACGCTACGGCGGCAAGGGGGTGCTCAAGGCTTGCGCCGCGGTCAACGGCGAGATCTTCGACGCGCTCAGCGGCATGGACGCCGAGGACCAGGGCGACGTCGACGCGGCGATGATCGAACTCGACGGCACGCCGAACAAGGCGCGGCTCGGCGCGAACGCGATCCTGGGGGTCAGCCTCGCCACCGCCAAGGCCGCCGCCGACGCGCGCGGCATCAGCCTCCACAAGTACGTTGGCGGGGTGTCGGCGCATGTCCTCCCGGTGCCGATGATGAACATCATCAACGGCGGGGCGCATGCCGACAATCCGATCGACTTCCAGGAATTCATGATCATGCCGGTGGGCGCCGACACCCTCGCCGACGCGGTGCGGTGGGGGGCGGAAATCTTCCATACGCTGAAGAAGCGCCTCGCCGATGCCGGCTTGTCGACCTCGGTCGGCGACGAGGGCGGCTTTGCGCCCAACATCGCCTCGCCCGCCGCTGCGCTCGACTTCATCATGGGCTCGATCGAGGCGGCCGGGTACCGCCCCGGCGACGACGTCGTCCTCGCGCTCGACGCGGCGGCGACCGAGTTCTTCAAGGCCGGCAGGTACGAGCTGGCGGGCGAGGGCCGGTCGCTGTCCGCAGCCGAGATGGTCGACTATTATGCCGACCTCGCCGGCCGCTACCCGATCGCGTCGATCGAGGACGGCATGGCCGAGGACGACTTCGACGGGTGGAAGGCGCTGACCGACCGCCTCGGCGCGACCCACCAGCTCGTCGGCGACGACCTGTTCGTGACCAACCCCGACCGGCTGCGCGACGGCATCGGCCTCGGCCTCGCCAATTCGCTGCTGGTCAAGGTCAACCAGATCGGCACGCTGACCGAGACGCTCGCGGCAGTCGAGATGGCGCACCGCGCGCGCTATACCTGCGTCATGAGCCACCGCAGCGGCGAGACCGAGGACGTGACGATCGCCGACCTCGCCGTCGCGACCAACTGCGGCCAGATCAAGACCGGCAGCCTCGCCCGCTCGGACCGCCTGGCGAAGTACAACCAGCTGATCCGGATCGAAGAGGAACTGGGCGACACGGCGCGGTATGCGGGGCGGGCGGTGCTGCGCTGATGGCGTGCTCGATCCTCCCCCGCTCGCGAGGGAAGTGGCGCGGCGCAGCCGTGACGGAGGGGACGGCGTTCGGGTGGCGGCGGTCTCTCGATCGCCGTCCCCTGCGGCGCTTCGCGCCACCTCCCCGCTCGGGGGAGGATCAACACTCTTGAATCGGTGCGCGTCCGGTGATCTAATTGGCCGATGATCGATCGCGTCCACCCGCTCGCCCTCGCGCGCGCCGCGATCCTGCCGGCGGCGTGCCTCGGCGTCGTCGCTTATTTTGGCTTCCACGCCATTTCCGGCAACACCGGCGTCATCGCGTGGCGGAGCTACAAGGCGGAGCACGCCGCCGTCGCCGCGCAGGCGGCGAAGGTCGCGGCGGACAAGGCGGCGCTCGCCCGGAAGGTCGCGTTGCTCGATCCCCGTCACGTCGACCGCGACCTTGCCGATGAACTCGTCCGGCGCGATCTGGGCGTCGTTCGATCCGATGAGGTTATAGTTCCGCTCCCCGACGCCAAATAGGCGCGAACGCGGGATTGTACGGGGGCGCGAGCGGCGTATAGAGCGCCATCGCTTCCGTCCCGGAGTTGTGTCGCATGGCCAAGTCTCCAGCGTCCGCCGAACCCGCTCCACCGGTGCGGGACCGGCCGAACGAACCGAAGCGGTACGCTGCGACTAACGACGAATTGCTCGACTTCTATCGCGAGATGCTTCTCATCCGCCGTTTCGAGGAACGCGCGGGGCAGATGTACGGCATGGGGCTGATCGGCGGCTTCTGTCACCTCTACATCGGCCAGGAAGCGGTCGTTACCGGCGTCCAGTCGGCGCTGGCGAAGACCGACAGCGTGATTACCGGCTACCGCGAGCACGGCCACATGCTCGCTGCCGGCATCGACCCCAAGGCGGTCATGGCCGAGCTGACCGGCCGCGCGCCCGGCATCAGCAAGGGCAAGGGCGGCTCGATGCACATGTTCTCGGTCGAACACGGCTTCTACGGCGGCCACGGCATCGTCGCGGCGCAGGTCCCGCTCGGCACCGGCCTCGGCTTCGCCCACAAATACAAGAACGACGGCGGACTGTCGGTGACCTACTTCGGCGACGGCGCGGCGAACCAGGGCCAGGTCTACGAGAGCTTCAACATGGCCGAGCTGTGGAAGCTGCCGGTGATCTACGTGATCGAGAACAACCAGTACGCGATGGGGACCAGCGTCAACCGCAGCAGCGCCGAGGACCAGCTCTACCGCCGCGGCGAAAGCTTCCGCGTTCCCGGCCTCCAGGTCGACGGCATGGACGTCTGCGCGGTGCGCGGCGCGACCGACGTCGCGGTCGACTGGGTACGGAGCGGCAAGGGGCCGATCCTCCTCGAAATGAAGACGTATCGGTATCGTGGCCATTCGATGAGCGATCCCGCCAAGTACCGCAGCCGCGAGGAAGTCGCGGCGATGCGCGAGAAGAGCGACCCGATCGAGCACTGCAAGAAGGACATCCTGTCCGCCGGCGCGGCCGACGAGGCCAAGCTGAAGGATATCGAGAAGGAGGTCCGCGCGGTCGTCGCCGACGCCGCCGACTTCGCCGAGAGTGCGCCGGAGCCCGAGGCGGGCGAGCTGTTCACCGACGTGCTGGTGGGGACGTACGGGTGAGGGGCCTCTACTCCCCACCTCACGCCGTCATGCTGGCGGATGCCAGCATCCATGCCGCTGCCAGACGGCCGGCCAGCCCGCTCGCCCGACGGTGGATGCTGGCGTGCGCCAGCATGACACCGTCTTTCGTGGGGCGTCCGTAATGCCGACCGAAATCAAGCTCCCCGCCATGTCGCCGACGATGGAGGAGGGGACCCTCGCCAAGTGGCTGGTCAAGGAAGGCGACACCGTGAAGCCCGGTGACGTCCTCGCCGAGATCGAGACCGACAAGGCAACGATGGAACTCGAGGCCGACGAGGGCGGCGTCGTCGGCAAGCTGCTCGTCGCCGAGGGCTCGGACGGGGTCAAGGTCGGCACCGTCATCGCGACGATCAGTGGGGAGGGGGACGCGTCTGCTCCCCTCCCGCCTGCGGGAGGGGCCGGGGGTGGGCAGTCCGCCGCCGAGGCATCGCCGTCGACCACTGGCGCTGACTCCCCGCCCCCGATCCCTCCCGCAAGCGGGAGGGGAGAAAAGGAAGCCCCAGGCCGCGCCGACGCCGTTCCCGCCACCGCCGCCCAGCCGCCCGCGAAGCCCAAGGCCGGCGATGCCCCCGCCAGCCTCCAGGTCACCCCCGACACCCCCGGCCCGACGCACCGGCAGACCGTCCGCGAGGCGCTCCGTGACGCGATGGCCGAGGAGATGCGTGCCGACGGAACCGTCTTCGTCATGGGCGAGGAAGTCGCCGAGTACCAGGGCGCGTACAAGGTCACGCAAGGATTGCTCGACGAGTTCGGCCCGCAGCGCGTCGTCGACACGCCGATCACCGAATACGGCTTCGCCGGCCTCGGCGCGGGCGCGGCGATGGGCGGCCTCAAGCCGATCGTCGAGTTCATGACGTTCAACTTCGCGATGCAGGCGATCGACCACATCATCAACTCGGCCGCCAAGACGAACTACATGAGCGGCGGGCAGATGCGCTGCCCGATCGTCTTCCGCGGACCCAACGGCGCGGCGAGCCGGGTCGCGGCGCAGCACAGCCAGAATTTCGCACCTTGGTACGCCAGCGTTCCGGGCCTGATCGTCATCGCCCCCTACGACGCGGCGAGCGCCAAGGGCCTGCTCAAGAGCGCGATCCGCTCGCCCGACCCGGTCGTCTTCCTCGAGAACGAGATCCTCTACGGCCACAGCTTCGACGTCCCCGACGGCGACGTTGCACTGCCGATCGGCAACGCGGCGGTGGTGCGGACGGGGAAGGACGTGACGCTGGTCGGCTATTCGCTGACCGTCGGCACCTGCCTCGACGCCGCGGCGAAGCTGGCCGAGGAGGGCATCGACGCCGAGGTCGTCGACCTGCGCACCCTCCGCCCGCTCGACGGCGCGACGGTGCTGGCGAGCCTGAAGAAGACTAATCGGCTGGTCGTGGTCGAGGAGGCATGGCCCACCTGCTCGGTCGCGAGCGAGATCGTCGCGCTGTGCATGGACGAGGGCTTCGACGACCTCGACGCGCCGGTCCTGCGGGTGAACAGCGCCGACGTGCCACTGCCGTATGCGGCGAATTTGGAGAAGCTGGCCTTCGTCAAGGTCGACGACGTGGTAGGGGCGGCGAAGAAGGTTTGTTACCGGTGAGCAGCATTCTCGCCCGAAATCACAGTCGGCGACGCGGTCGAGTCGGGCGACGTATAAGTCGCAACCGAGGTCAGGCGGTAAACAGCTTGAGCAGCACGCCGATGACCAGCGCGGTGTTCGCGCCGACCATCCACTTCAGCAGGCCAATGTCGGACCGTAGCGGCGCAAGTTCGATCTGCAGGTCCTTGCGCGTGACGAGCTCGCGCGCCGTCGGGTCGCTGGCCTCCGACACCAATGCCGTCACCGCCTCGGCCTGCGCCAGCGAAAACCCCGCGTCGGCGAGGCGCTTGGACATGCGCAGCGTGTCGATCGCGAAGGTGGTCATGGCCTCGCCTATATCTCGCTCGTCGGTTCGGCTCAACGGCCGCTCGCGCGTTTACCGCCGACCGGTGCCAGCCGGGCATATGCTGAAATCTGTCTAACCGAGCGGACCCGCCATGCCCATCGACATCACCATGCCCGCGCTGTCGCCGACGATGGAGACGGGGACGCTCGCCAAGTGGCTGGTCAAGGTCGGCGACGCGGTCAAGTCGGGCGACGTCCTCGCCGAGATCGAGACCGACAAGGCGACGATGGAGGTCGAGAGCATCGACGAGGGCACCGTCGCCGAACTGCTGGTCAGCGACGGCGACGAGGAGATCAAGGTTGGCACCGTCATCGCCCGGCTGAGCGGCGAGGGCGAAGCGGCGGCTCCGGCGAGAGGCGGCGCGGCCGCCGCTGCTCCCGAAGCCGAAGCTCCTCTCCCACGGGGGGAGGTGGCGGCGAAGCCGTCGGAGGGGGCCGGGCGAGAGACCGCCGCCCCTCGCCCAACGCCCTCTACCGCGCCGGAAGCGGCGCGCTCCGCCTCCCCCGGTGGGGGCGGAGCGAGGGCGGCGGATGCCGGCCCCACGCCG
>CAHJWT010000023.1 GCA_903643075.1 Sphingomonadaceae bacterium
CGCCCGTCGCTCGCCGCGGCCGGCGAGCGCCGCTCCGCCCGCGCCCTGATCGAGGCGGCGCGCCGGCAGGTCGGCGTCACCGTCGCCTATGATCCCGGCTACACCACGCTGCCCTTCCCCGGCGGCGACGTCCCGTGCGCCCGGGGCGTCTGCACTGACGTCGTCGTCCGCGCCTACCGCGATGCGTTCGGGCTCGATGCAAGCATCTGGTCAACGCCGACATGCGACGACTTTGCGGCCTATCCGCAGCGCTGGGGCCTGGCGTCGCCGGACGCGAGCATCGACCATCGCCGCGCTCAACTTCGCCCGCCAGCATGCCCGGCTGCCGCTTCCCGTCGAGCCGGCGGGCTGGCGGCCGGGCGACATTTTCACCGGCCTGATCGGGAGCCGCCTGCCGCACACCGGGATCGTCGCCGAGCGGACCGGCTACGTCGTCTACAACATCGGTGGCGGCGCGCGCGAGGAGGCGGCGTTGTTCCGCTATCCCCTGACCGGGCGCTACCGCTGGGCGCTCGACGACCGAGCCGCTACCGGTCGCGGCACGCACGGCACCCGACAGCTCACCGCCACGGCGCGTCGGCGGCGAGGTTCGCGGCGATCACCCGCTCCCAGCGCTCGCCGTTCTGGAGGAGCTTGTCCTTGTCGTAGATCAACTCCTCGCGCGTCTCGGTCGAGAACTCGAAGTTCGGTCCTTCGACGATCGCGTCGACCGGGCACGCCTCCTGGCAGAAGCCGCAGTAGATGCACTTGGTCATGTCGATGTCGTAGCGCGTCGTCCGCCGGCTGCCGTCCTCGCGCGGCTCGGCCTCGATCGTGATCGCCTGGGCGGGACACACCGCCTCGCACAGCTTGCACGCGATGCACCGCTCCTCGCCGTTGGGATAGCGGCGCAACGCGTGCTCGCCGCGGAAGCGGGGGCTGAGCGGCCCCTTCTCATAGGGGTAGTTTAGCGTCGCCTTGGGGCGGAACATGTAGCTGAAGGTCAGCGCAAGGCCGCGGACGAACTCGAGGAGGAGCAGCCCCTTGGCGGCACGGAAGACGGCGTTCATCGGGCAACTCCAGGCAACAGATCATAGTGGCCCGTGAACACCAGCCAGCCGCTGACGAGGCACACCCACGCCAGCGACAGTGGCAGGAACACCTTCCAGCCGATCCGCATCAGCTGGTCGTAGCGGTAGCGCGGCACCGTCGCCTTGACCCACGCGAAGACGAAGAACATCAGGAACAGCTTGGCGAAGAACCAAATAAAGCCGGGCACGAGGTACAGCGGAGCCCAGTTGACCGGCGGCAGCCAGCCGCCGAGGAACAGCAGGCTGCACAGCGCGCACATCAGCAGGACGTTGGCGTATTCGCCGAGGAAGAACAGCGCGAAGGCCATCGACGAATATTCGACCTGATAGCCGGCGACGAGCTCGGCCTCGGCCTCGGGCAGGTCGAACGGCGGCCGGTTGGTCTCGGCCAGCGCCGAGATGAAGAACACGATCGCCATGGGAAAGAGCAGCGGGTTCAAGAGGTTGCCGCTAAGGATGCCGAAAATGTTGCCCTTCTGCGCGAGCACGATCGCCGACAGGTCGAAGCTCGCCGAGTAGAGCACTACGCAGACGATGACGAAGCCGATCGACACCTCGTAGCTGACCATCTGCGCCGCCGAGCGCAGCCCCCCGAGGAACGGGTACTTCGAGTTCGACGCCCAGCCCGACATGATGATGCCGTAGACCCCCATCGAGCTGACCGCGAACAGGTATAGGAGCCCGACGTTGATGTCGGCGAGGACCACGCCGGCGTCGAACGGGATCACCGCCCACGCGATTAGCGCCAGCGTGAAGGTGATCATCGGCGCGATCAGGAAGACGCCGGTGTTCGCCCCCGACGGGACGATCGTCTCCTTGAGGAACAGCTTGAGCGCATCGGCGAAGGTCTGGAGCAACCCGAACGGCCCGACGACGTTCGGCCCGCGCCGCAGCTGCATCGACGCCCAGATCTTGCGGTCGGCATAGACCGCGAAGGCGACGCCCGCCATCACCGGCAGCGCGATCAGCAGGATGAGGAGGATGGTCGCGACGAGATAGCCGAGATCGTGACCGAGGAAGCTGCCTTCGAAGGCGTCGGTCCAGCCCATTACTCTGCCGCCTCCAGCGCGGGCTCGGCCGCCTCGACGATCTCGGCGACGCACGCGGCCATCGTCGCGCTGGCGCGGGCGACGACGTTGCCGCGGTAAAAATCGCGCGGCGGCGAAGCGAGGCTCCCGAAAAGGGTCGCCCCACCGCTGGCGGCGGCCGGCGCGACCCACGGCGCTGCCGTCAGTCCCTCGTCCGCGAGGTGCGGCCACTCGCTGGCGATGCGTGCGCGGAGCGCCCGCAGGTCGTCGTACGGCAGCGCGGCACCCAGCACCGCCGACAGCGCGCGGAAGATCGTCCAGTCGTCGCGCGCCTCGCCCGGCGGGAAGGTCGCGCGGCGGCCGCGCTGCACCCGCCCCTCGAGGTTGACGTACGTGCCCGACTTTTCGGTATAGGCGGCGGCCGGCACGATGACGTCGGCCGCACGCGCGCCGCGGTCGCCGTGATGGCCGATGTAGACCTTGAACCCGCCCGGCACGTCGACCTCGTCGACGCCGAGGTTGAACACGACGGTCGCCGGCCGCGCGACGAGACCCGCCCAGCCTGCATCGTTGACGAAACCGATGTCGAGCGCGCCGACGCGGCTGGCGGCGGTGTGTACGACGTTGATGCCGGTCCAGCCGTCACGGGCGAGACCGAACCTCGCGGCCAGCGCATGCACCGCCGCGAGCACTGCGTCGGCGACCCCGCCGCCGACGATCACCGCCGGCCGCGCCGCGCCGGTCAGGGCATCGACCACCGCCGCCGGCAAGTCGCCGATCATCGCCGCGTCGTCGCCAAGTTCGGTCACCGGATAGGTCAGGTCGGCGGCGGGGCCGACGTTGAACACCTTCGCCCCGCCCTTGCGCACCGCCTTCCTGATCCGCGTGTTAAGTAGCGGCGCGTCGTGGCGCGGGTCGGTGCCGACGAGAAGCACGACGTCAGCGCGCTCGATCCCGGCGAGCCCCGTATTGAACCGGTAATGGCTGCGGTCGGCGGCCAAGCCGGTGCCCCCATCGGTCCGGCACTCGTGCCGCGTCGAGCCGCGCTGGCCGAGCAGGTCCTTGAGCGCGACCATCGCCTCGACGTCGACGAGGTCGCCCGCGACTGCGGCGATGTCGTCGCCGCCGACGCCGGCGAGGGCCGCCTTGATCGCATCGAACGCCTGCCCCCACGTCGCCCTGGCGAGCTTGCCGCCGGTGCGCACATACGGCGCATCGAGCCGCCCGCGCTGCAGCCCGTCGACGGCGAAGCGGGTGACGTCACTCGCCCACTCCTCGTTGACCTCGTCGTTCAGCCGCGGCGTCACCCGCATCACCGCCGCGCCGCGGGTGTGAACCGTGATGTTGGTCCCGACCGCGTCCATCACGTCGATCGATTCGGTCCGCTTCAGCTCCCACGGCCTCGCCTCGAAGGCATAGGGCTTGCTTGTCAAAGCGCCGACCGGGCACAGGTCGATGATGTTGCCCGACAGCTCGGAGCGGACCGCGCCTTCGAGATAGCTGGTGATCTGCATCGACTCGCCGCGGCCGATCGCGCCGATCTCCTCGACGCCGGCGACTTCTTCGGCGAAGCGAACGCAGCGGGTACAATGGATGCACCGCGTCATCACCGTCTTGACCAGCGGCCCCATGTATTTCTCGGTGACGGCGCGCTTGTTCTCGAGATAGCGGGTGTGACCCTTGCCGTAGGCGAGGCTCTGATCCTGAAGGTCGCACTCGCCGCCCTGGTCGCAGATCGGGCAGTCGAGCGGGTGGTTGATCAGGAGGAACTCCATCACCCCCTCGCGCGCCTTCTGCGTCTTGGCGCTGCGCGTGCTGACGATCTGCCCGTCGGCGGCGGGCAGCGCGCACGACGCCTGCGGCTTCGGCGGCCCCGGCGATACCTCGACGAGGCACATTCGGCAGTTGCCGGCAATGCTGAGGCGTTCGTGGTAGCAGAAGCGCGGAATCTCCGCCCCCGCCGCCTCGCACGCCTGCATGACGGTCGCCCCGGCGGGAACCTCGACCTCGATGCCGTCGACGGTGAGCTTAGGCATTTGCTACTCCGCCGCTTCCAGCATTGCCGGCACCTGCACGAAGCCCTTCCGCCTCGCGATCCGTGCCTCGACCTCGGGACGGAAGTGGCGCATCAGGCCCTGGATTGGCCACGCGGCGGCGTCACCCAAGGCGCAGATGGTGTGGCCCTCAATCTCGGTGGTGACCTCGAGGAGGAGGTCGATCTCGTGATACTCGGCCTCGCCGGTGACGAGGCGTTCCATCACTCGCCACATCCACCCCGTCCCCTCGCGGCACGGGGTGCACTGGCCGCAGCTCTCGTGCTTGTAGAAGTATGACAGGCGAGCGATCGCGGCGACGATGTCGGTCGACTTGTCCATGACGATGACCGCCGCCGTGCCGAGACCGCTTTTGAGGTCCTTGAGCGCATCGAAGTCCATCGGGCAGTCGATGATCTGCTCGGCCGGGACGAGCGGCACCGACGACCCGCCGGGGATGACGGCAAGGAGGTTGTCCCAGCCGCCGCGAATGCCGCCGCAATGCGTCTCGATCAACTCGCGGAACGGCACGCTCATCGCATCCTCGACGACGCACGGCGTGTTAACGTGGCCGCTGATCTGGAAAAGCTTCGTCCCCTCGTTCTTCGGTCGGCCGATGCCGGCGAACCACGCCGCACCGCGGCGGAGGATGGTCGGGGCGACGGCGATCGACTCGACGTTGTTGACCGTCGTCGGGTCGCCGTAAAGGCCGGCCCCGGCGGGGAATGGCGGCTTCAAGCGCGGCATCCCCTTCTTGCCCTCGAGGCTTTCGAGCATCCCGGTCTCTTCGCCACAGATGTACGCACCCGCCCCGCGGTGGACGAAGACGTCGAAATCGTAGCCGCTACCCGCGGCGTTCCTGCCCAGCAGCCCGGCGTCGTACGCCTCGCGGACGGCGGCGAACATCACCTCGGCCTCGCGGATATATTCGCCGCGGACGTAGATGTACGCGGCCGATGCGCGCATCGCGAAGCCGGCGATCAGCGCGCCTTCGAGGAGCTTGTGCGGATCGTGGCGGATGATCTCGCGGTCCTTGCAGCTGCCGGGCTCGGACTCGTCGGCGTTGATGACAAGGTAGCTCGGCCGGCCGGGCTTCGGCTCCTTGGGCATGAAGCTCCACTTCATCCCCGTCGGAAAGCCCGCCCCGCCGCGGCCACGCAGACCCGAAGCCTTGATCACGTCGATGATCGCGTCAGGCCCGCCGGCCATGAGGGCAGCAGTGTCAGCCCAGTCGCCGCGCTTGCGCGCCGCGTCGAGGGTCCACGGCTGGAAGCCGTAGAGATTGGTGAAGATGCGGTCGGCGTCAGCGAGCATTAGGCAGCGTCCGACAAGTCGAGGCGGCGTTTGATCAAACGTACGTCGGCGCTCAGCTCGTCGACCTCCTCACGAATGATCTGCAGGCTGACGATCAGGCTGCTGAGATGGCCCTCGACAACCGACTGGCGGACTTCGAGCCGATGCACATCACGTTTGATCTCGGCGATGTCTGTACGAATGGCTTGCAGCATCTCGGCGAGGAACTGGGTATCGACGACTTCAGCCATGCGCCATCTCCCGTAATGTCGTCGGGCCGCCTTCGGGGCAGCTCGCGCGGCGGCCGATGGCGCTGCCCGGGGTCGGCGCCTCGCCCTTCACCAGCGTATCAAGGATCGCGGTCATCGTGTCGTAGGTCAGATCCTCGTAGTTGTCGTCGTTGATCTGCGCCATCGGCGCATTGGCGCAGGCGCCGAGGCATTCGACCTCGGTCAGGGTGAACAGGCCGTCGGTAGTCGTGCCGCCGTGGTCGATCAGGCCCCTGTCCCGGCACGCGCGGAGCAGGTCGCCCGACCCGCGCAGCATGCACGGCGTCGTCCCGCAGACCTGGACGTGAAAGCGGCCGATCGGCTTGAGATTATACATCGTGTAGAAGGTCGCGACCTCGTAGGCGCGCATGTACGGCATGCCGATCTGCCCGGCGACGTACTCGATCACCGGGATCGGCAGCCACGCCGAGCCTGTCGCCGCCGCCATCTGACCCTGCGCCAGCCAGAGGAGCGGCATGACTGCCGACGCCCGGCGGGTTTCGGGATAGCGGGCGAGGATGATGTTTACCTGCTCCGCGTTCTCAGCCGTCCATGCGAAGTCGCTGAACTCGCGCGGATGCGCGGCGTCGCGGCGGGCGGCGGCGGTGGGGTTGTAGGTGGCGGTGGTCATTTGGCGGGGCTTGCCAAATCAGAAGCGGCGCGACGTTTGATGAAGCGCACGATCGACATGGAAACAGAAAAGGTGATCATCGAAAACAAGGCTGCGAGACCCACGAGAGACGCCAATGAACTGCCGAGAGCCAGCAGGCCGAGATAAGCGACGCAAAGACAGAACATCGCGATCATGGTCGCGAAGCCGACGAGAACGATGACCTGCTTCGTTCGCATCGTCACCGATCCACCTCCCCGAACACGATATCCAGCGACCCCAGCACCGCCGGCGCATCCGCCAGCATGTGGCCCTTGCACAGGAAGTCCATCGCCTGGAGGTGGCTGAATCCCGTCGCGCGGATGTGGCAGCGGTACGGCTTGTTCGTCCCGTCGGCGACCATGAAGATGCCGAACTCGCCCTTGGGGCTCTCGGTCGCGACGTAGACCTCGCCGGCCGGCACGTGGAAGCCTTCGGTGTAGAGCTTGAAGTGGTGGATCAGCGCCTCCATCGACCGCTTCATCTCGCCGCGCTGCGGCGGCACGACCTTGCGGTCGAGGCTCGCGTGGCGGCCGGCGGGCATCTGCGCGACGCACTGCCTGATGATGCGGATCGACTGGCGCATCTCGTCCATGCGGACCATGAACCGGTCGTAGCAGTCGCCGTGATGGCCGACGATGACGTCGAACTCCATGCGGTCGTAGACCTCGTACGGCTGGCTCCGGCGCAGGTCCCACGCGACGCCGCTGGCGCGCAGGCACGGCCCGCTGAACCCCCACGCGATCGCATCGGCCTTGCTGATCGTGCCGATGTCGACGTTGCGCTGCTTGAAGATGCGGTTGTCGGCGACGAGGCCCTGCATGTCGTCGAGGTGGCGCTCGTACTGGTTCGCCCAGTCGCCGATGTCGCCGAGCAGCCCGTCGGGCAGGTCCTGGTGGACCCCGCCCGGGCGGAAATAGGCGGCGTGGAACCGCGCCCCCGACGCGCGCTCGTAGAAGCCGAGCAGCTTCTCGCGCTCCTCGAACAGCCACAGGATCGGCGTCATCGCGCCGACGTCCATCGCGTGGCTGGTGACGTTGAGGATATGGTTGAGGATGCGCGTGATCTCCGCATACATCACGCGGATATACTGCGCGCGCTCGGGCACCTCGATATTCGCCAGCTTCTCGATCGCCAGCACGTAGCTGTGCTCCATGCACATCGGGCTGACGTAGTCGAGCCGGTCCATGTACGGCAGCGCCTGGAGGTAGGTCTTCGCCTCGCACAGCTTCTCGGTGCCGCGGTGGAGAAGGCCGATGTGCGGATCGCACCGCTCGATGATCTCGCCGTCGAGCTCCATCACCAGCCGCAGGACGCCATGCGCCGCCGGGTGCTGCGGCCCGAAGTTGATCATGTAGTTGGCCGACCCGTTGTCGGTCGGGTCGCGGTCGAGCAGCGGGGCGATGCTCGCGGCACGCGGCCGAGCACGCGCCAGCTCCGCGCCCGTCTCCGGCGAGGTGGTGGCAGCGACGTCGAGGTCGGGAACAGTAGATTGTTCAACCATAGGTCACCAGCTTTTTGCCTGTCATCCCCGCGCAAGCGGGGACCCATGGCCTCAATGGTTCGAGGTCATGGGTCCCCGCTTGCGCGGGGATGACACTGGCAATGCAATTACTCACCCGGCTTCGCCTTGCTCTCGCCAGCGGCTTGCGGATGCGGCTTGTCCGCCGTCGACACGGGCTCGACCTGCTTGTGCCCGGCGGCCATCGGCGGCGGCGGGGTGGCGGCTTTCTCGTCGCCCGGTAGGACATAATCGGTTCCCTCCCACGGCGATAGGAAGTCGAAGTTGCGGAAATCCTGTGCGAGGCTGACGGGCTCGTAGACGACGCGCTTGTGCTCCTCGGAATAGCGCAGCTCGACATAGCCGGTCAGCGGGAAGTCCTTGCGGAACGGGTGCCCCTGGAAGCCGTAGTCGGTCAGGATACGGCGGAGGTCGGGGTTGCCGTCGAAGCGGACGCCGTAGCAGTCCCACACCTCGCGCTCGAACCACCCCGCGACCGGGTAGACGCCGGTCAACGACGGCACGGCGAGGACCTCGTCGGTGTGAAGCTTGATCCGGATGCGGCGGTTCTTGGTCAGTGACAGCAGGTGATAGTTGACGTCGAAGCGGCAGACGCGCGTCGGAAAGTCGGCCCCCGACAGGTCCATCAGCTGGTCGTAGGCGAGGTCGGGCGCGTCGCGCAGCCCGGTGACGACGTCGACGATCGCGTCGCGGACGATCAGCACGGTCAGCTCGCCGGCATGCTCGGTCACGCCGAGCACCGCCGAGCCGAACAGCGCCTCGACGCGGGCGCGGACGCCGTCGTCGGGCTTGGTCGTCGGCCAGTGGCCGGCGGGCGCGCTCACCGGTCGAAGCTCCCCGTCCGGCGGATCTTCCGCTGCAGTGCGAGGATGCCGTAGAGCAGCGCCTCGGCGGTCGGCGGGCAGCCGGGGACGTAGATGTCGACCGGCACGATCCGGTCGCACCCGCGCACCACGCTATAGCTGTAATGATAATAGCCGCCGCCGTTGGCGCACGACCCCATCGAGATGACGTAGCGCGGCTCGGGCATCTGGTCGTAGACGCGGCGGAGCGCCGGGGCCATCTTGTTACACAGCGTCCCGGCGACGATCATCACGTCGGACTGGCGCGGGCTCGCGCGCGGGGCGAAGCCGAAGCGCTCGGCGTCGTACTTGGGCATCGACGTATGCATCATCTCGACCGCGCAGCACGCGAGGCCGAAGGTCATCCACCACATGCTGCCGGTACGCGCCCAGTTGAACAGCTCTTCGGTCGAGGTGACGAGGAAGCCCTTGTTCGACATCTCGGCGTTGACGTCGCCGAGAAAGCCGTCGCGCAGGGCGGCCGGCACGGTCAGCGCGGGCACGTTGCTGTCGCCGAGCGCGCGTGCCTGCTGGTCTTCGGTCAGAAGTGAGGTGGTGTCGGTCATTCCCAATCCAGTGCGCCGGCTTTCCACGCATAGATGAGGCCGATCGCGAGTTCGGCAAGGAACTGCATCATCGCGCCCCACCCCGCGACCCCGGTCCAGTGGAGCGACACTGCCCACGGGAAAAGGTATGCCGCCTCGAGGTCGAACACGATGAACAGGATCGACACGAGGTAGAAGCGGACGTCGAACTGTGCCCGGCTGTCGCTGAACGCGGGGAAGCCGCTCTCGTACTCGCTCAGCTTGTTCGCATCAGGGCGTGACGTGCCGGTTAGCCGCGACACCAGCACCGGCGCGCCGACGAAGATCAGCGAGAAGGCGATGCCGACGCCGACGAACAGCAGGATCGGCAGATACTGGTAGGCGACGTCGGGCATGGGCGGCGGCTGGGTCACGAGGCTGCCTCTGCGGGGTTGCCCGGCCGGTTTAGGCGGAGGGGGTTGCCCGCGCAAGCATGGTGCGGTGCGGCATAGGTGATCCGACCCGCTGGGAGGAGAGGATCGTCAGCGCAGCGCCGTCGCGATCAGCCGCGTCAGCTTGTTGTGGATGCGGTCGTTGCCGGCGACGATCTCAGCGCGGTCGACGATCCGCTCGCCGCCGCGGAAGTCGCTGACGAACCCGCCCGCCTCGCGGACGAGGAGGATGCCGGCGGCGACGTCCCACGGGGCAAGCCCTGCCTCCCAGAAGCCGTCATACCGCCCCGCCGCGACCCACGCGAGGTCGAGCGCGGCCGCCCCGAAACGGCGGATCCCGGCCACTTCGGGGATGACGGCATGGGCGACCTTCTCCCACTGCGCCGCGTCGCCGTGCCCGACGAACGGCACCCCGGTGGCGATCAGGCTGTCGCTTAGGTCGCGCCGCGCCGACACCCGCAGCCGCCGATCCTGGAGCCACGCCCCCTGGCCTTTCTCGGCCCAGAAGCTTTCGTCGGTAAGTGGTTGATAAATCAGACCAGCAACGACCTCGCCACGCTCCTCGGCGGCGATCGAAATGCCAAAATGCGGGATGCCGTGAAGAAAATTTGTCGTCCCATCGAGCGGGTCGACGATCCACCGCCGGTCAGGGTCGACTCCCGCCGTCGCCCCCTCCTCCTCCATCAGCAGTCCCCAGTCGGGGCGGGCGTGGGTCAGAACCTCGCGGATCGTCCGCTCGGCGGCGCGGTCGGCGTTCGACACGAAGTCGGCCGGCCCCTTCCGCGACACCTGAAGCGCGTCGACCTCGTTGAAATCGCGGCGCAACTTTGGCGCGGCCTTGCGCGCGGCGCGGTCCATGACGGTGATCAGGGCGGAACGGGGGGGCATGGCAAACCTTCTCCCCTGCCGCTTGCGGGAGGGGTCGGGGGTGGGCGGTCATACGGGGGGACGCACATGCCCACCCCCAACCCCTCCCGCAAGCGGGAGGGGAGCGCGTCAATCCGCCCGGCGGACGTATTCGCGCTCGTACACGTCGACGACGATCTTCGTCCCCACGCCGATGAACGGCGGGACCATCACCCGGACGCCGTTCTCGAGGCGCGCCGGCTTGTAGCTCGACGACGCTGTCTGGCCTTTCACCACCGCCTCGGTGTCGGCGATCACCGCCTCGATGTGGTCGGGAAGCTGAACCGAGATCGGTTTTTCTTCGTACAACTCCATCGTCACGTCCATACCGTCTTCGAGAAAGTCGGCCGCCTCGCCGAGCAGATCCTTCGCCAGCGAGGTCTGGTCGTAGGTGACCTTGTCCATGAACGTCAGGTCGTCGCCCTCGGCGTAGAGGAACTGGAAGTCCTTGGTGTCGAGGCGGACCTTCTCGACCGTCTCGGCCGAACGGAAGCGCTCGTTGGTCTTGCGCCCGTCGGTCAGGTTTTTCAGCTCGACCTGCATGTACGCCCCGCCCTTCCCCGGTTGGGTGTGCTGGATCTTGACGGCGCGCCACAGCCCGCCCTGGTACTCGAGGATGTTGCCGGGCCGGATGTCGACCGAATTCATTTTCATGGGGGAGCACCGCGTGGATCGGGAAAGGCGCGGTTTCTAGCCGAGCGAGCGGGTCGTGCCAAGAAGCCGTCGCGGGCCGGCCGCAGGAACCGCGATCAACCGGCCAGCACCGTCGCCAGCGCCGCCACCCCCGCGGCCGCACCGTCCGGGTGGGCCCACACAGCATTGACGACGCAGATGAAGTCCGCCCCCGCGGCGATCAACGGCGGCGCATTGGCCGCGGTGACGCCGCCGATCGCGACGCACGGCAACTGGCTGAGCGTCGTCCACCACGTCAGCAGATCGGGCGTCGGACGGTAGTAACTCGGCTTGGTCGTCGTCTCGTGAAACGCGCCGAAGGCGACGTAGTCGGCCCCCGCCTCGCCCGCCTCCATCGCGAGGTGACGGCTGTCGTGGCACGTCACCCCGATCTGGACGTTTGGGCCGAGAGCCCTGCGGGCTTCGCGCACGTCGCCATCGGACTGGCCGAGGTGGACACCGTCGGTGCCGAGTTCCTTCGCCAGGTCCATCCGGTCGTTGAGGATGAAGGCAACATCGTACGCGGCGCACACCGGCATCAACGCTTCCGCCGTTTGCCGGACGTGGTCGTCCGGCACATCTTTCAGGCGCAACTGGAACGCCGCCACCGGTCCGGCCCCCAGCGCGGCGCGCAGCCGGTCGGCGAAGTCCGGCCCGATGCCCGTCGGCGAGCACAGGTAAAGCTGGCACGGCGGCCGCCGTTCGCGCGCGAAGCGGGCACCGAAACCGGGATCGAGCGGGATTGCAGCGTCGATTGGCTCGCTCATCCGTCGAGCCGCGCGAGGAGAAAGCCGTCCCAACCCTTCGCCCCGACGGTCTGGATCGCCGTTGCGGTCAGGCGGGGCTCGGCGGCGACTGCGTCGAACAGTGCACGGCTACCGATGACGCTCGGGTCGGTCGACGTCGGATCGGCGACGCGGCCGCCGCGGACGACGTTGTCGACGACGATCGTCGCGCCGGGCCGGCCGAGCGCAAGCGCCGCTTTCAGATAGGCGACGTTATTCGGCTTGTCGGCGTCGATGAAGATGAAGTCAAACCCGCCCTCACCGCCGGCGACCATCGCCGCGAGCGTCTCGACCGCCGGTCCGATCCTGATCTCGACGCGGTCGCCGACGCCCGCTTGGTCGAGGTTGGCGCGCGCCGTCGCGGCGTGGTGCGGATCGATCTCGCACGTCACCAGCCGCCCGTCCGCCGGCAGCGCCCGCGCCAGCCACGTCGTCGAATAGCCGCCGAGCGTGCCGACCTCGAGGATGCGCCGCGCGCCCGCCATTCCCGCGAACAGGTGGAGCATCTTCCCCTGCGCCGCCGATACGTCGATCGTCGGCAGCCCCGCGGCGACGTTCGCCACGAGCGCCGCGTCGAGCGCGGGATCGGGCGTGAACAGCCGGTCGACGATATAGTCGTCGACCGCGACGGCGTCGGTCACGCCTCGCCCGCGTAGATTGCGACGATCTTGTCGAGCATCGCCAGTGCCTCGGCGCGCGGCCGCTGGAAGGTGTTGCGGCCGATGATCGAGCCGTTGCCGCCGCCGGCGAGGATGTCGCGCGCATCCTGATAGACCGCGTCCGCCCCCTTCGCCGCGCCGCCGGAGAAGACGACGATCCGCCGCCCGTTGAAGCACGCCTTGACGACGTGGGCGACGCGCTTGGCCTGCGTCGACCAGTCGCCGCCAGCGTACGCCTTGACCGCGTCCTTCTGCTCGATGTGGTCGGTCGGCAGCTTGACCTTGATGATGTGCGCGCCGGCGAGCGCCGCCATGTGCGCGGCGTACGCGCCGACGTCGAGCGCGAGTTCGCCTTCCTTGCTGATCGTGCCGCCACGCGGGTACGACCAGATGACGGTGGCGATGCCGACCGCCTTGGCTTCGGCCGACAGTTCCTGGATCTCCTCCATCAGCTCAAAGATGTCGTCGGAGCCGGGATAGATGGTGAAGCCGATCGCGGCGCAGCCGAGGCGGAGCGCGTCGTCGACCGTACCCGTCACCGCCTGGTTGATGCTGGTCGACCAGCTGTTCGACGAGTTGACTTTGAGGATCGTCGGGATCTGCCCGGCGAAGGTATCGGCCCCCGCCTCGATCATCCCGAGCGGGGCGGCGTACGCGCTGAGCCCTGCGTCGACCGCGAGCTGGAAATGGTAATGGGGATCGTAGGCGTCGGGGTTGGGCGCGAAGCTCCGCGCCGGCCCGTGCTCGAACCCCTGGTCGACCGGGAGGATGATTAGCTTGCCCGTGCCCCCGAGCCGCCCCTGGAGGAGGATGCGCGCGAGATTGGCCTTGGTGCCGGGGTTGTCGGATTCGTAGTTGTCGAGGATGGTGCGGACGGCGGGGGTCATGGGTGCTCCTGGGCTGGCCTGGGCGGTCTAGCGACTGACGGCGTTCTGTTCCAGCGCCGCCACCCCTGGTAGGGCCTTGCCCTCCATCCATTCGAGGAACGCGCCGCCCGCGTTCGACACGAAGGTGAAGCCGTCGGCCGCGCCGGCGTGGTTGAGCGCCGCGACCGTGTCACCGCCGCCGGCGACCGAGATCAATCCGTCGCCGGTCAGCGCGGCGGCGATGCGCGCCAAGGCGATGGTCGCGGCGTCGAACGGCGGCAGCTCGAACGCGCCGAGCGGGCCGTTCCAGACCAGCGTCCGGCACGTCTTGAGGACGTCGGCGGATGCCTCGACCGCTGCCGGGCCGAGATCGAGGATCAGCTCGTCGGCGCCGATCTCGTGGACGTTGGCGGTGCGGTGCGGCGCATTCGCCGTGAACGCCGTCGCGACCACCACCTGGTACGGCAGGTGCACGGTGCAGTTCGCCGCCGCGGCCCGCGCCAGCACGTCGCGCGCAGTGTCGGCCATGTCCTTCTCGAACAGCGATTTGCCGACGTCGACACCGTTCGCGGCGAGGAAGGTGTTGGCCATCGCGCCGCCGATGATCAGGTGGTCGACCCTGGTCACGAGATGCGTCAGCACGTCGAGCTTCGACGACACCTTGGCCCCGCCGACGACGGCGGCGACCGGGTGCGCGGGATTGCCCAGCGCGCGGTCGAGCGCGGCGAGCTCGGACGCCATCGCCCGGCCGGCATAGGCGGGCAATACATGCGCCAGCCCCTCGGTCGAGGCGTGGGCGCGGTGGGCGGCGGAGAAGGCGTCGTTGACGTAGAGGTCACCGTTCTCAGCGAGGCCAGCAACGAAGCGCGGGTCGTTCGCCTCCTCGCCAGGATAGAAGCGCGTATTCTCGAGGACGACGATGCCGCCGTCGGCGAGTGCGGCGACCGCGTCGGCGACCTCGCTGCCGACGCAATCGGCGACGAAGCCGACCGGGCGGCCGAGCACGTCGCCGAGCGCCGCTGCGACCGGGCGCAGCGACAGTTCCGCGTCGAACCCCTTCGGCCGGCCGAAGTGCGACAGGACGATCACCTTCGCGCCGGCGTCGGCGAGTTCGGCCAGCGTCGGCACCGTCGCCGCCAGCCGCGAGACGTCGCCGATGCGGCCACCCTCGATCGGCACGTTGAGGTCGGACCGGACGAGGATGCGCTTGCCGGCGACGTCGCCGATGTCGTCGAGCGTCCGGAACACTAGGCGAGCGATGCCATTAGCGTCGCGGTGTCGACCATCCGGTTCGAGAAGCCCCACTCGTTGTCGTACCAGCTGACGACGCGGACGAGCTTGCTGTCGAGGACAGTGGTCTCAAGGCTGTCGATCGTCGACGACGCCGGGTCGCCGTTATAGTCGCGGCTGACCAGCGGCTCGTCGCTGTAGACAAGAATGCCTTTCAACGCATTGGTTTCGCTTGCAGCCTTCAGCGCGGCATTGACCTCGTCGATCGTCGTGTCACGACTTGGCGTGAAGGTGAAGTCGACGAGGCTGACGTTCGGCGTCGGCACGCGGACCGAGGTGCCGTCGAGCTTGCCCTTCAGCTCGGGGATGACTTCGCCGACCGTCCGTGCCGCCCCCGTCGTCGTCGGGATCATCGACACCGCGGCCGCGCGGGCGCGGCGCGGGTCCTTATGCATCTGGTCGAGGAGCGCCTGGTCGTTGGTGTAGCTGTGGATCGTCAGCATCAGCCCGCGCTCGACGCCGATCGCCTCGTGCATCACCTTGACGATCGGGGCGAGGCAGTTGGTCGTGCACGACGCGTTCGACACGATGGTGTGGTCGGGCGTCAGCTTGTCGTGGTTGACGCCGTAGACGACGGTCAGGTCGACGCCCTTGCCCGGAGCCGAGATGAGGACCTTCTTCGCCCCCGCAGTCAGGTGGCCGCGGGCCTTCTCGGCGTCGGTGAACAGCCCGGTGCATTCGAGCGCAAGCTCGACCCCGAGCTCGGCATGGGGCAGCTTGGCCGGATCGCGCTCGGCGGTGACGCGGATGCGCTTGCCATCGACGATCAGGTGGTCGCCGTCGACCGCAACCGTGCCGGGGTAACGACCGTGGACCGAATCGTGTTTCAATAGCAGAGCGTTGGTCGCGATGTCGGCGAGGTCGTTGATCGCGACGATCTCGAGGTCGCCGCCGGCTCCCCTGGCGCGCTCCATCGCCGCCCGAAAGACGAGGCGGCCAATGCGGCCAAAACCGTTGATCGCGACTTTGGTGGTCATGGTCTCTCCAGATACGGCCCGTCGGCCAGGATTTCGCGGACGCGCGCAGCGATCTTCGGCGCGGTCAGGTCGAACTTGTCGTAAAGGTCGTCGGCCGGCCCCGACGCGCCGAAACGGTTGATCCCGAGCATCAAGCCGGGGCCGGTGTGGCGTTCCCACCCCATTGTCACCCCCGCTTCGACCGAGACGAGCAAGGTGCCGTGCGGCAGCAGGTCGTCGCAGTAGGCGGCGGGCTGGCGGTCGAAGTTTTCCCAGCACGGCATCGACACGATGTCGCAACCGATGCCCTCGGCTTCAAGCAGCGCTGCCGCGGCGGCGGCGATATGGACCTCCGAACCCGTCGCGACGAACACCAACCGGCGCGACGCGGTCGCCGCGGTCAGCCGGTAGCCGCCGAGCGCGCAGCGGTTGCCGTCGACCGCCGTCAACCGCAGCTGCGGCAGGTTCTGGCGCGACAGCGCGAGGATTGACGGGCGCCCGCGGTCGGCGATGGCCAGCGCCCAGCACTCGGCGGTCTCGACCGCGTCGGCCGGGCGGTAGACGGCAAGGTTGGGGATGGCACGGAGCGAGGCAAGGTGCTCGATCGGCTGGTGCGTCGGGCCATCCTCGCCCAGCCCGATGCTGTCGTGGGTCAGGACGTAGACCACCCGCGTCCGCTGGAGCGCGGACAGGCGGATCGCGGGACGCATGTAGTCGGAAAAGACGAGGAACGTCCCGCCGTACGGCAGGCACATGCCGTGGAGCGCGATGCCGTTCATCGCGGCGGCCATGCCGAACTCGCGGATGCCGTAGTAGATGTACCGGCCGCCGTAATTGTCGGCGGTAAGTGGTTGCAATCCCTTGGCCTTGGTGTTGTTCGATCCCGTCAGGTCGGCCGAGCCGCCGATCATGCCGTCGGCAATCGGGGTGATCGCGTCGAGGACCAATTCGCTCGCCTTGCGGGTGGCGATCGTCTGCGGCCGGTCGATCAGCGACGCGATATGGCGGTCGATCACGGCATAGGCGTCGGCCGGCGGCTCGTCGGTCATGCGGTGCTCGAACCCGGTCCGCGTCGCTTCGTCGGCCGCCGCCAGCCGCGCCGCCCACGCCGCGTGCTCGTCCCGCCCGCGCG
>CAHJWT010000024.1 GCA_903643075.1 Sphingomonadaceae bacterium
GCGGCCGCGCGCCGGGGCCGGCGGCGGTCATCGCCCTCGCCAACTGGCGGCCGGTGGTGCGGCTGATGCTCGCCGGCTCGGCCGGGTTCGCGCGGGCGCATTTCGACGGCGACTGGACGTCGCCCGCCCCGGAGGCGATCTTTGCGCTGTTCGTCGCCAACCGGCGGACGCTCGGGACGGCAGCACGCGCGCAGGGACCGTGGCGGCTGGCCAACCGCACCGTCCGCGCGGTCGAGGAGCGTCTCCGCCCCCGGCGCAACATCGAGGACCACTACGACCTCGGCAACGACTTCTACGCCGCGTGGCTCGATCCGGGGATGAGCTATTCGAGCGCGTTGTTCGACGGTGCGGACGACGACCTCGAAACGGCACAGACGCGCAAGGTCCGCGCGCTGCTCGACGCGGTCGGTGTCCGCCCCGGCGACCGGGTGCTCGAGATCGGCTGCGGCTGGGGCGGCCTCGCCGAGATCGCCGTCCGCGATTACGGCGCCCGCGTCCACGGCATCACGCTGAGCGCGGCACAGCTCGCCCATGCCCGCGCCCGCGTACCGGCGGCGAGCTTCGCACTGACCGACTACCGCGCCGTGACCGGCACCTACGACCACGTCGTCAGCGTCGAGATGTTCGAGGCGGTGGGCCTGCGCCACTGGGGCACGTTCATGGACGTCGTCCGCGCCCGGCTCCGTCCCGGTGGCCGCGCCGGGCTGCAGGTCATCACCATCGCCGACGACGTGTTCGACGCCTACCGCCGCTCAACCGACTTCATTCAGGCCTATGTCTTTCCCGGCGGGATGCTGCCGAGCCCGGCGCGGTTCCGCGCCGCCGCCGCGGGGGCCGGGCTGACCATCGGCCGCGAACGCTGGTTCGGGGCCGACTATGCCCGTACCCTCCGCCTGTGGCGCGCGCGCTTCGACGCCGCCGTCGCCGACGGCCGGCTACCGCCGGGGTTCGACGACCGCTTCGTCGCGCTCTGGCGCTATTACCTGATGTATTGCGAGGGCGGCTTCGCCGGCGGCGGTCTGAATGTGGCGCAACTGGTCCTGCAGGTTCAGCCGAACTCCTACAGGGGACTTAACCAGACCGGATAGATGATCCTACAGCGCCGCGGCGGACAGTGTGAGCTTTCGCGCTCCTGCGCCGGTTCGATTTCGGGCGAATACGTGTGATGTTCCGCCCGGCCCTCGCCACCATCGGCGAGCCGTAATGAGAAACCGTTCCGGTTCGTCACCGGTTGTCCGACTTATGACCTCAGCGCCTCGATCGGGCTGAGCTTCGCCGCCCGCGTTGCCGGATACCAGCCGAAGAAGATGCCGATCGACGCCGACACGATGAAGGCCGTCGCCACCGCGCCGACCGTCACCGAGGTGTCGAAGCCGATCGCCCCGCTGGCCAAGGTCGCCAGCCCCGTGCCGAGCCCGACGCCGATGCCGCAGCCGAGCAGCGACAGCATCAGCGCCTCGAGGAGGAACTGGAGGCGGACGGCGGCGCGGCTCGCCCCGATCGCCATGCGGATGCCGATCTCGCGCGTCCGCTCGGTGACCGAGACCAGCATGATGTTCATGATGCCGATGCCGCCGACGATCAGGCTGATCGACCCGATCGCCGCGAGCAGCAGCGAGATCGCCGCCGTCGTCGACGACAGCGTGTCGGTCACCGCGGTCAGGTTGTTGACGGTGAAGTCGTCGGGCGCGCCGGGGTCGAGGTGGTGGACGCGGCGCAGCACCTCGGTGATCCGATCGCTGACCGGCTGGAGGTTGTCGGCGTCGTCGACCCCGACCGCGATCGACCGGATCGAGCGACGGAAGGCGTTGCCCTGGAGCTGGCGCAGCGCGGTGGTCAGCGGCACGAAGATGACGTCGTCGCGGTCGACCCCGCCGAACCCCTGGCCGCGCGTCGCCATGATGCCGATGACGGTGAAGCTGACCCCCTTGATGCGAACGCTGCCGCCCATCGGATCGTTGGCGCCGAACAGCTTGTCGGCCGCGGTGTGACCGATGACGGCGACGCGCGCGGCGGCGCGGTCCTCCATGTCGCTGAACGCCCGACCGGTGTCGGGCCGCCAGTCGTTGACGACGAAATACGCCGGGGTCGAGCCGACCGTCGTCGTCGCCCAGTTCGATGCCCCGGCAACGACCTGCGCCGGAATCTGCGTCTGCGGCGCGGCGGCGACGACGTTCTTGAGCTTGGCGATGGCGTCGGCATCGTCGAGGCGGAGCGTCGCGCCGGTGCCCGCGCCGGCGGCGAACCCACCCTGCTTGCTGCTGCCGGCGGTGATGATCAGGAGGTTCGAGCCGAGCCCCGAGATCGCGCTCGACACCTGTTTCTGCACCCCGCCGCCGATCGCGAGCATGAGAATGACCGCGGCGACGCCGATGATCATGCCGAGCATGGTCAGCGCGGAGCGCAGCCGGTTGGCGACGAGCGCCGACCACGCCTCGGCGAGCATGGCGTCGATCATCCGACCTTCCAGCGGCCGGTCGCGCGGCGGTAGAAGGCGACGGTGCCGACGCCAACGCCGGCCTTGGTCCAGTAGATCTGGTCGCCGATGCCGCCGCCGAACTCGAAGACGCCGCTTTCGGCGACGACGCGGTCCTCGGGCAGCGAGGTCAGGCGGGCGAAGGCGGGTGTGATGCCACGGTCGAACCACGCGCCCTGCCAGCGGCGCGGCGAATAGATCTCAAGCTGCTCGGTCCGGTCCGGCGAGGCGTAGACGATGATCAGGTGGGAGCCGCCGTCCAGCCATGCGCCGAAGACGACGCCGACGGCGATCGTCGCCAGCAGCGCCGCGCCCAGCCGCCAGCCGCTCATATCTTCACCTCGACGACTACCGGCTGCGCCAGGGTCGCGCGCTTGACGTCGCTATGGATGAAGAAATCGGCTCCCTGGCCGAATTCGGTCCGGTAGGCACGGAACGAGCCGTTGTTGACCTCGTAGAAGGTGCCGCGGTCCCAGCCGCCGTCGTTGTCCGCTTTCGCGGGGTCGAGCGGAATCTTGATCGGTGGGAAGAGGAACTTTTCGACCCCGTAGCGGCTCCAGTAACCGAGCTCCTGGTCGCCGATGAAGTCGTAGGTGTCGCGGAGATAGGTGCCGACCTCGTCGATGGTCAACGTATAGCCGCCAGCGGTCGGCTGCGCCATGCCGCTCACCGCGAGCTTGAGCGAGCAACGGCCGATCGCCGCGAAGAAGTCGTCGAGCGCGTCGAAGACGCCCAACGTCGTCACGTCGAAATTGATCTGGCAAGTCGTCTCGATGATCCGGACCGGCTGGCCGAGATCGCCGAAGCGGAACGGCGCGCCGGCGGCAATGCCGTTGGTCTTGGTCCACAGCTGCAACAGCTGAGCCAGCCGGGGCTGGCTCGCCGCTAGCCGCGTCGGCGACGACCAGCTGTTGAGCAGGTGGAAGTGGACCGCAGCGATGCGGCCGAACTGCAGCACCCATTTCATCTTGATCGTCGTGTCGTCGATCTTGTCGCCGGTGATCGCCGTGATCGGGGTGTCGCCGTTCTTCTCGTGCGGGCTCATCGTCCACGCCTTGCCTTTGAACCAGCGGTCCATCAGCGCCGCGCCGGTTTCCATCTTGCGCAGACGCATGGTCGCCGGGATGTCGCGGAGGGTGAAGGGCATCCCGGTCTCTGCCGTTCAGCTGGCGCGGCGTGGCGGCGCGTGCCGGGTCACGCCGCCACCTCGCCGTGTCCATACAGCGCCGCCTCGGTCGGCGGCCCGTCGTAGAAGACGCGGCCGTCCTGGATGCGGACGACGCGGTCGGCCGCGCGGGCGACCTCGGGATCGTGGGTGACGATGACCACGGTCACACCCTGCTCGCGGTTGAGGGTCTTGAACAGCCCGAGCACCTCCGCCCCCGTCTTCGTATCGAGCGCGCCGGTCGGCTCGTCGGCGAGGAGGAGCTTGGGCCGGTTGGCGAGCGCGCGGGCGATGGCGACGCGCTGCTGCTGGCCGCCCGACAACTGGCTCGGCCGCGACCGCGGCTTGTCGGCGAGGCCGACCTCGGCGAGCAGCGCCTGCGCCTGCGCCTCGCGGTCGGCTTTGCCGAGCCCGGCGTAGACCAGCGGCAGCGCGACATTGCCGAGCGCCGACAGCCGCGGCAGCAGGTTGAACTGCTGGAAGATGAAGCCGATGCCGGCATTCCGCATCCTGGCCAGCGCGCGCTCTCCGAGCGTCGCGGTGTCGGTCCCCTCGAAGCGGTAGGCCCCCGTCGTCGGCGAATCGAGGCAGCCGATGATGTTCATCAGCGTCGACTTGCCCGATCCGGACGGCCCCATGATCGCCATCAACTCACCATCGGCGACGGTCATCGATATGCCGTGGAGCGCGCGGAAGGTACCCGCTTCCCCGACGTAGTCCTTGACCACGTCGATCAGCGCAAGGACGGGAACCCCGGTCACTTTTTCGGCGGCGCGCTGCCCGGCGGGGCGAGGACCGAGCCTTTCGGGCCGCCCTTGAGGCTGTCGGCGGTGATGACCTTGTCGCCGGCGTGGAGGTCGCCGCCGGTGACGATCGAGTTGTCGGCGTCCGATGCGCCGATCCTGATCCGCCGCGGCACCGCGCCGCCGCCGTCGAGGACGAACACCGTCAGCGTCGCCGCGTCGCCCGCGCGGCGCTTGGTCGGCTTGTAATCGACCGGCTTGTAGCTGAGCGCGGCGTTGGGGATGAGCAGCGCCGACGCGTGCTCCGAGACGAGGAAGGTCGCGTTCGCCGTCATGCCGGGCAGGAGCGCGCCGTCGGGATTGGCGACCCCGACGATCACCGTGTAGGTCACGACGTTCTGCTGTGTCGTCGGGTTGAGCCGGATCTGGCGGACCGCGCCGGCAAAGGTGCGGCTGCCATAGGCGTCGACGGTGAAGCCGACATCCTGCCCGACGTGGACCTTGGCGACGTCGGCCTCGGCGACCGCGGCCTCGATCTGCATCGCCGTCAGGTCGCGGGCGATGGTGAACAGGGTCGGGGTGTTGAACGACGCCGCGACCGTCTGGCCGAGATCGACCTGACGGCTGATGACCACGCCCGACACCGGCGAGCGGATGATCGTGTAGCCGAGATTGGTCCGGTCCTGCTTGATCTGCGCCTCGGCGGCGGCGACCTGCGCCGTCGCGCTGGCGGCGGTCTGCTGCGTCGTCTCGTAGTCCTGCCGGCTGATGTAGTTCTGCTTGAACAGCTCGGCCGACCGCGCCGCATTGGCGCGGGTCAGCGCGAGCGACGAGCGGATGTTGGCGAGCGTCGCCTCGCTCGCGGCGACCCGCGCGGCGTAGACCGACGGATCGAGCTCGCACAGGACCTGCCCAATCGTCACCCGGCTGTTGTAGTCGACGTTCAACTTGGCGACCGTCCCCGACACCTGCGTGCCGACGCTGACGACGCGGACCGGGTTGATCACGCCGTTGGCGGTGATGACCTCGCGCAGCGCGCCGGTGCCGATCGTCGTCGTGGTGTAGGCGGCGGCGGGGTCGGGACGGTGGGTGGCGCGCCAGCCGAACCACGCCGCGACGGCGAGGACGACGACGACGAGGATAATCCAGCGGCGGCGCGTCATCGTGCTCTCCTCATGCCGTCGACCGCGTCGCCGATCTGCCCGACCGCACGCGCGAGCGTCGCCTGCGCGGTGCGGACGCCGAAGTCGGCGCTGACCAGCTGCTGCCGCGCGCTGGCCAGCGCCGACTGGGCGTTGAGGAGGTCGGTGAAGGTGCCGACGCCCGCCTTGAACCGACCCTGCGCAATGTCGGCGCTCGCCGTCGCGCTGTTGATCAGGTCGCGCGCCGTCGCCAGCACGACAATTGCGGTGCGGAGCGCGGTCGCCTGGGTGTAGACGTCGAGCCCGGCCTGCTGGCGCGTCTGCTCGAGCAGCGCCGCCTGGCGGTCGACCTCGGCGCGCGCCTGCGCGACGCGGTAGGTGCGGCCGTAGCCGTCGAACAGCGGCAGCGACAGTGTCAGGCCGATACTGCCACGGTTGCTGTCGGTCGAGCTGTCGGCATAGCCCAAGTTGTCCTGCGCCGTCGCCGAGACCGATGGGCGGCGGTCGGACCGCGCGGCGCGGACATCGGCGGCGGCGGCGTCACGGTTGGCGCGCGCCTGGGCGAGGTCGGGGCGAAGCCGCTCGGCATCGGAGATGAGGACGGTGACATCGCGGGTCAGGACGTCGGCCGAGGCGAGCGGCGGGGCGGGGGCGAGGCGGAGAACGGTCGTCGGCGGCTGGCCGATGGCGACGGCGAGCTGCCCCGCCGCGGTCCGCGCGTTGCCCTCGGCTTGGGCCAGCGTCAGCTCGGCCTGCGCGAGCGACGTCCGTGCCTGGAGCGCGTCGGCCGGGGTCGACACGCCGGCGCGGCGCTTGGCGTCGGCGAGATCGAACGAAGACCGGTTGAACGCCACCGTCACCTGCGCCGCCGTCACCGACGCAAGATTGCCCTGCAGGCTGTTGTACGCGTTGATCGTCGTCAGCGCGACCGACTGGACGGTATCGGCGACCTGCGCCAGCGCGGCGGCCTGCTGCGACCGCGCCGCGTCGATCCGCGCCGCGCGTCCGCCGAAGTCGAACAGCAGATAGCTGAGCGCGAGGTTGGCCGACCCGCCGAAGTCGGTCTGGTGCGTCGTCGCGCCGAAGCTGAACCCGCCCGCGGTCGTGAACTGCTGATCGCGGAGATAGTCGGTCCGACTGAGTGTCGGGCCGACCGTTGCCGACACCGTCGGCAGGTCGGCGGCGCGGGCAATGCCGACGTTCGCCGCCGCGCCGCGCGCCGCCGCATAGGCGACCGCCGTCGCCGGGTTGGCGCAGAGCGCGAGATCGACGAGGTCGGGCAGCGTCAGCGGCGTGTCGGGCACCGCGGCACACGCGGCGGGCGGCGCGCCGATTAGGTGGCGCGGATCGTCGCGCGCCGCGGCGGGGGCGGCGAGGAGCGACACGACGACGATGTTGCAAACCCGGCCCCGCATCGGCGGATGGCGTAGCCGATCCGCCGATGGCCGTCATCCCTGCCCGCCGGATAAGGTCCACAGTGGATCAAAAAACGATTGCGCTGCCGTCCCACGCGAAGAAGCCGCCGCTGTCGGCCGGGGTCAGCCGGTCGACGACGTCGAGGATATGGCCGGCGGCGCGCGCGGGCGTGAACAGCCGCTCCACCGCCACGCCGCGTTGGAAGGGGGCCGACAGACGGGTCGCGACCGTGCCGGGGTGGAGAGCGGCGACGACCGACAGCGGCGCTCGGCGGGCATGCTCGACGGCGATTGTGCGGACGAACTGGTTCAACGCCGCCTTCGCCGCACGGTAGCCATACCAGCCGCCGAGCCTATTGTCGCCGATCGAGCCGACCCGCGCCGACAGCACGACGAAGGCGGTCCTGCGGTCGAGGCGCAGGTGCGGGAGGAAGGCCTGGGCGACCAGCGCCGGCCCGATCGCGTTGACTGCGAAGCCGTGGGCGAGACGGGCGGCATCGAGGTCGCGGAGCGCCTTCTCGGGGCCGCCGGCTGCATCGTGGAGGTGCCCGGTCGCAACGACGACGACGTCGAGCGGCGCCGCGACGCGGGCGGCAGCGGCGGCGATCGTCGCCGGGTCGGTCAAGTCGAGCTCGGCGCGGGTCAGCGCGATGATCTCGCCGCGACCCGCGAGCGCCTCGACCAGCGCAGCGCCGATGCCGCCGTTCGCGCCGACGACGACGGCGCGGAGGTCGGCGGCGAAAGAGGGGAGGGCGGCCATCGCCGGCTGCCCGACGGGGCCTCAGTCCTTCTCCATCGTGCACTGGAGCGGATGCTGGTGCTGCTTGGCGAAGTCCATCACCTGGGTGACCTTGGTCTCGGCGACCTCGTAGGTGAAGATGCCGCAGATGCCGACGCCCCGCTGGTGGACGTGGAGCATCACCCGCGTCGCGTCCTCGATGCTCATGCGGAAATAGCGCTGCAGGGTCAGGACGACGAACTCCATCGGCGTATAGTCGTCGTTTAGCAGCAGCACCTTGTAGAGTGCCGGTTTCTGCGTCTTGGGCTTAGTCTTGGTGGCGACGCCGACGCCGCCGCGGCGCTCGAGGTCGTCGTCGACCGGTCCGGCATGGGGGGTGCTGGTCATCCAGCTGATATACTGGCGCGCGGGGGGGGGCTTCAAGGGCATGTGCAGTTCGGCAGGCCGAAGGACATCACAGGCGGGTGCGGCCGGACGACGACGCGACTGGCCTCGTCTAGCGAGTACGCCGACCAAGACCACGGTTAATTGTCGCCGAAGATGCTGCCGAGCAGGCCGCCCACCGCCGCCGCGCCGATCGCAGTTCCCGCCGTCGATCCCCGACCGCCGCGGTCGTCGCCGGGCAGGTACCGCGCGATCTCCTCGGCGAGGTTGATGATCGGCATCGACTGGAGCCAGACCTTGCCTGGCCCGGTCAGCGTCGCGAGGAACAGCCCCTCGCCGCCGAACAGGATGTTCCGGAACCCGCGCATCATGCGGATGTCGATGTCGACCGTCGGCTCCTGCATCCCGATGTGACCGGCGTGGACGTGGAGGCGCTCGCCGGGTGCGAGGTCCTTCTCGACGACCTCGCCCGACAGGTCGAGGAACACCGTGCCGGGGCCGGTGACCCGCTGCATGACGAAGCCTTCGCCGGCGAAGAAGCCCGCGCCGAGCCGCTGCTGGAAGGCGATGTCGAGCGTGACCGACGTCTCGGCGCAGAGGAAGGTCTCCTTGCGGCAGTTGAGCGACTGCCCGGGCCCTAACGTCGTCGCGACGATCTGGCCGGGGAAGCGCGGCGCGAAGGCGACGTGGCCGGCCCCGTCGGCGGTGAATTCGGTGATGAACAGCCCACCGCCGCCGACCGCGCGCTTCAACCCGGCGAACAGCCCGCCGCCGGTGTGGGTGTCCATACGGATGCCGTCCGACATCCACGCCATCGTAGCGGTCTGGCTGAACAGCCGCTCACCGGCGGCGAGATCGATCGACACCGTCTGCATCGTCGTACCGCTGATGTCGTAGCGCATCAGACTAACCCCTAGACATCATGGGCTGCGGCGTTGGTGGAGCAGAGGGGGATCGAACCCCTGACCTCAGCAGTGCGATTGCTGCGCTCTCCCATCTGAGCTACTGCCCCACGCGACGGAAGGCGGCCCGTGTAGCGGCGCCGGCGCGCGCTTGCAACGCCGTTATTGGCCACGCGCCTGCGTTCCGGCGGTGATCACCGCGTCGTCCGGTTGCAGGTCGAAGATCGCGATGTCAGGCTCTCCGGCAAGCCGTTCGTACAGCGGGCCGAAATCGGTGTCGAGCGTCGTCCGCAGCAACTGCTCGAAGCTGTCAACGACGACGTACAGCGCCTGATAGTCGTCGATCCTATACGGGGTCCGCATGACCCGGGCGAGGTCGAAGCCGATCCGGTGCGGCGACGGATCGTCGAGGGCGAAAATGCTCTCGCCGTGACTCGACACGATGCCCGCGCCGTAGAGCTTGAGATCGTCGCCGGTGCGGATCAGGCCGAATTCGACGGTGTACCAGTAGAGCCGAGACAGCCGCTGGAGTGCGCCGAACTCGAGGCTACGCAGGCCGCCGGTGCCATAGGCCTGCATGTAATCGGCGAACACCGGGTCGGCGAGCAGGGGGACATGGCCGAAGACGTCGTGGAAGACGTCGGGGGCTTCGAGATAGTCGATCTGGTCGGCCGAGCGGATGAAGTTGCCGGCGACGAAGCGGCGCTCGCTAAGGTGACGGAAGAAGACGTCGTCGGGGACGAGACCGGGCACGGCGACGACCTGCCATCCGGTCGCGGCATCGAGCCGCTCGCTCAGGCGGCGGAAGTCGGGGATGCCGCCGCCGCCGAGGTCGAGCTGGCCGAGCCCGCGGAGGAACGCCGGATGCGCGCGGTCGGCGAGCTGCGCCGTCTGACGGGCGTAGAGCCGGTCCCACAGCGCGTGATCGGCAGCGGTATAGGCGGCCCAATCCTGGTCGATCGTCCAGTCGCCGGCGGCGTCAGGCGGCGGAGCGAGCGACTCGGCGGTCACGCGCGGCTGCTCCCAACGGCGCGGCGGGGGTGGTGACGCACACCGGTGCGGGGCCGCGTAAGGTTACATTCGTCACACGGCCACGCTCTGTGAAAACAGGTCAAGCGCCGAATGTCGGCGATCCGGCTTCCGCGGTCGGCCGAGGTCGAAGCGAAGGGCGGCACGATCATGACCGCGATCATAGCGGGTCGGCCTGCTGTGGGACAGCGCTGCGAGCGGATGCCCCGCGAGGATTCGAACCTCGATAAACGGAATCAGAATCCGTTGTCTTACCTTTAGACGACGGGGCAATGCCGCGCGGCTTAGGGGGGCCGTCCCGGGGTGTCAACGCCGCGCCGCGCATGCTAGACCGTCGTTCAAGTTCGGGCAGGTGGCGGTCCGCCGATGTCCGTGAAGGTATGTGGTGACGATCGATATCGCTCTTCCCGACGCCGCGGGCGTCCTCGCCCCGCGCGTTCCCGCCGCGTGGTCGCCGCGCCGGACCTATGGCGCGCTCGACCTCGGCACCAACAACTGCCGCCTCCTGATCGCGCGGCCGGGGGCCGACCGCCGCGCCGGTGGTACCGGCGACTTCACCGTGATCGATGCCTTCTCGCGTGTCGTCCGCCTCGGCGAGGGGCTGGTCCAGACCGGCCGGCTATCGGACGCGGCGATGGACCGCGCCGTCCTCGCGCTGTCGGTGTGCGCCGACAAGCTCGCGCGGCGCGGGGTCACGCTGACGCGCAACGTTGCGACCGAGGCGTGCCGCCGCGCCGCCAACGGCACCGAGTTCGTCGCGCGGGTGTTCGAGGTCACCGGGATCGCGCTCGACGTCATCTCGCCGGCCGAGGAGGCGCGGCTGGCGGTGCTCGGCTGCGCGTCGCTGATCGACCGCGACGGTCCGCCGGCGATGATCTTCGACATCGGTGGCGGCTCGACCGAGCTGATCCTCGTCGATCCCGTCGACGCCGCGATCCACGCATGGATCAGCATCCCGTGGGGCGTCGTCAGCCTCGCCGAGACGGTGCCGCACGATCCGCCGCCGGGCGACCGCGCCAACGTCTATGCGGCGATGCGGACGCGCGTCGCCGAGCACCTCGACGCCTTCGCCGCGTCGGTCGGCGCGCTCGCGCCGGGTCCGCTGCAGCTGCTCGGCACGTCGGGGACGATCACGACGCTGGCGTCGATCGCGCTCGGCCTGCCGGCGTACGACCGCCGCCGGGTCGACGGGTGCACGGTTAGCGCCGCCGCGATGCGCGACATCTCGGCGATGCTCAGCAGCCGGTCGCCGGCCGAGCGTGCCGAGGTGCCGGGGATCGGGGCGGACCGCGCCGACCTCGTCGTCGCCGGGTGCGCGATCCTCGCGGCGATCATCGACCGCTGGCCAACCGAGCTGCTCCGCGTCGCCGACCGCGGCATTCGCGAGGGCGTCCTGCGCATCCTCATGTCGCGACAAGGCCAGCGATGACCGGCGGCGTCGGTCCCGGCGGCGGATCGGGCCGCAGCCAGGGCGGCAAGGTCCGCGTCGCGACCGCCAAGCGGCGCAAGAACTCGTCGAACCGCTGGCTCGAACGCCAGCTCAACGACCCCTACGTCAAGGCGGCGAAGGCGGCGGGCTTCCGCAGCCGCGCGGCGTACAAGCTCGCCGAGCTCGACGAACGCTTCGCGCTGCTCCGTCACGCGACGCGCGTCGTCGACCTGGGGGCGGCGCCGGGAGGCTGGTGCCAGGTCGTGCTCAAGGCCCGGCCGAAGGCAACCGTGGTCGCGATCGATCTGTTGCCGATCGAGCCGATCGCCGGAGTGACGATCTTCGAGCAGGACATCCTCGCCGACGGGACCGAGGCGCTACTCCGCGACGCGCTCGGCGGCGATGCCGACCTCGTCCTCAGCGACATGGCGGCGAACACCGTCGGCCACAAGATGACCGACCACCTGCGGACGATGGGGCTGGTCGAGACCGGCCTCGCCTTCGCCGTCGACCTCCTCCGGCCGGGCGGGGCGTTCGTCGCCAAGGTGCTCGCCGGCGGTGCTGACCCGGCGCTGGTCGCCGAGCTCAAGCGCAATTTCACCAGCGTCAAGCACGCCAAGCCGCCCGCCAGCCGGTCGGGGTCGTCGGAATGGTACGTTGTCGCGCAGGGCTTCAAGGGGCGCGCGGACGCGGGAGCGTTGCCGCCCGCCGCCGCCGGTGGCATGGACGAAGCGGCCATCGAGGGAGCCGCCGCGTGAAGCCAGCCGTCCTGCTCGCCCTGTTCCTCGCGTCGCCGATCGCCGCCGGCGAATTGCGGCAGTCGGGAATAAGCGACGGCAGCCTGAAGGCCGACACCGCGATGCTCGCGTCGGACGCGTTCGAGGGGCGGCGGCCGGGTACGCCTGGCGGCGACAAGGCGGTCACTTACATCACGCAGCGGATGCGGGCGATCGGGCTGCAGCCCGGCAACCACGGTGCGTGGACGCAGGACGTGCCGCTGGTGACGATCACCACCGCGCCGACGCCGCTGACGTTCAGCTATTGCTCCGACGGGCACCAGGAGTGTCGCGCGGCGAGCCACACGAGCCTCGCCTACGGCACCGATGTCGTGCTGTGGACCAAGCGCCAGGTCGCGACGCAGGCGCTGGCCGCGTCGCCGGTGGTCTTCGTTGGCTACGGCATCGTCGCGCCCGAGAAGGGGTGGAACGACTATGCCGGGGTCGACGTCCACGGCAAGACCGTCGTCTTCCTCGTCAACGATCCCGACTGGCAGACGAAGGCGGCGGGCAAGGAAGCCGGGCCGTTCGAGGGGCGGGCGATGACCTATTACGGCCGCTACACCTACAAGTTCGAGGAGGCGGCGCGGCAGGGCGCGGCGGCGGCGATCGTGATCCACGACACCGAGCCAGCCGGCTACGGCTGGAACGTCATCACGACGAGTTGGACCGGGCCGCAGATCGACCTCGACGGTCCCGACAAGGGTAGCGGCCGCGTCGGTGTCGAAGGCTGGATGACGCGCGCCGCGATCGAGCGGCTGCTCGCTGCGGTTGGGCAGGATCTCGGTCGCCTAACGACGTCCGCGCAGCAGCCCGGCTTCCGCGCCGTGCCGCTGCCAATGTCCGCGTCGGCGACGCTGAGCAACACCGTCGCTCATTCGGCGTCGAAGAACGTCATCGGCATTGTGCCCGGGGCAAAGTACCCCGACGAGACGGTGTTCTTCACCGCGCACTGGGACCACCTCGGCCGCTGCCCGGCCGACAGGACCGGCGACGACATCTGCAACGGTGCGGTCGACAACGCGAGCGGGGTCGCCGGCGTGCTGGCACTGGCGCAGGCGTTCGCCGCCGGACCGAAGCCGGCGCGGACGGTCGCGTTCATGAGCGTAACCGGCGAGGAGAGCGGTCTGCTCGGCTCGCGCTGGTATGCCGAACACCCGGTCTACCGGCTCGCGCTGACCGCCGGCGGGGTCAACATGGACGGCTTGAACGTCGGCGGGCGGACGCACGACATCACCATCTCGGGCGGCGGCAAGAGCGACCTCGACGCCACCGCGATTGCGGTGGCGAAGGCACAGGGCCGCACCGTCTCGCCCGAGCCGAGCCCGGAAAAGGGCGGCTATTTCCGCTCCGACCACTTCAGCTTCGCCAAGCTCGGCGTACCGATGCTCCGCGCCGGCAGCGGCACCGACCGGATCGACGGCGGCCGCGCGGCGGGGGAGGCGGCACAGGCCGACTACACCGCGCACCGCTACCACCAGCCCAGCGACAACTACGATCCGAACTGGAACTGGGGTGGCGCCGTCGAGGACCTCGACCTCTATTACGCCGTCGGACGGGACCTCGCCGACGGCCACCAATGGCCACAGTGGTATGCCGGGGCCGAGTTAAAGGCGGTCCGCGACACCACCGCTGACCAGCGCCCCGGGGGACGATAGTGACCGCCCGCCAGCCCGCCGAGTGGGGACCCCACGCCGCAACATGGACCGCGTGGCCGAGCGATCCTGCGCTATGGGGCGACGCCCTCGGCCCCGCGCGGGCCGAGGTCGCGGCGATGGTCTGGGCGATCGCCGAGCACGAGCGGGTCGAGTTGCTCGTCGCGACCGAGGAAGCGGCGGCGACGGCGCACGAGGCGCTGGCCAGCGCGCCGATCCGCTTCCATCGCCGCGCTTTCGGCGACATCTGGCTGCGCGACACCGGCCCGCTGTTCCTCGCCTCCGACGCGGGGCCGGCGGCGGCGGCGTTCCGCTTCAACGGCTGGGGCGGCAAGTATGTCCTCACCGGTGACGATGGCGTCGCGCCGTTCGTCGCGCACGAAGCCGGCGTCCCGCTCGCGCGCCACGACTGGGTCCTCGAGGGTGGGGCGATCGAGGTCGACGGCACCGGACTATGCATCACGACCGAGACGTGTCTGCTCAACCCGAACCGTAACGCCGGCATGGATCGCGCCGAGGTCGAATCGCACCTCCGCCGCGACCTCGGGCTAGACCGCGTGCTGTGGCTCGGCGACGGGCTGGCGGGCGATCACACCGACGGCCACGTCGACAACCTCGCGCGCTTCGTCGCGCCCGGCGTCCTCGCCCTGCCTGTGGCCGCCGGGACCGACGATCCCAACGCCGAGGCTTATGCCGACGCCCACGACCGCGCCCGCGACTTCGGGCTCGACATCGTTCGCGTGCCGTCACCGGGGCTGATCGAGATCGACGGCGCCGCGGTCCCGGCGAGCTACATGAACTGGTACGTCGCAAACGGGGTCGTCGTCGTCCCGACGTATGGCCGACCGAACGACGAGGCGGCGGTCGGGGTGATCGGCGACCTGTTTCCCGGCCGGCGGACGGTCGGCCTGCGTGCCAACGCGATCCTGACCGGCGGCGGCAGCTTCCACTGCATCACCCAGCAGCAGCCGGCGTGATTACCGTCGCGGCGCTCCAGCTCGCATTCAGTGACGAGATGGAAGCCGACATCGCCGCGACCGCCGCCGCCGTCCGCGCCGCGGCGGGGCAGGGGGCGCAGGTCATCCTCCCGCCCGAACTGTTCCAGGGTTACTACTTCTGCCGCCACGAGCACGATCGCTTCTTCGCCCGCGCCTTTTCGGCCGACCGGCACCCGGCGGTGATCGCGATGCAGGCGGTCGCCCGCGAGACCGGCGCGTACATCCCGACCTCGTTCTTCGAGGCCGACGGGCCGCATTATTATAACAGCCTGGCGATGATCGACCGCCGCGGCGACGTCATGGGCGTCTACCGCAAGAGCCACATCCCCGACGGCCCCGGGTACGAGGAGAAATTCTATTTCCGCCCCGGCAACACCGGGTTCAGGGTGTGGGACACCGACCACGGCCGGATCGGCGTCGGCGTTTGCTGGGACCAGTGGTTCCCCGAAAGCGCGCGGGCGATGATGCTGATGGGGGCGGAGGTCTTATTCTATCCGACTGCGATCGGTTCGGAACCGGCCGAGCCCAACCTCGATACGCGGCGGATGTGGATGCGCGCGATGGTCGGCCACGCCGTGTCGAACGTCGTTCCGGTCGTCGCCGCCAACCGAACGGGCGTCGAAGAGGACCAGCGCTTCTACGGCAACAGCTTCATCGCCGACCAGCGCGGCGACATCGTCGCTGAACTCGGCACCGATGACGAGGGGGCGGTCGTCGCGACGTTCGATCTCGCCGAAGTCCGCATAAACCGCGCCAGCTTCGGCTTCTTCCGCGACCGCCGACCCGACCTCTACGGCCGCCTCGCGGTCGACGTCTGAGGCGCCCGCCCGCCGCTCAGTGGCGCGCCTCGAACACCTCGCGATAGATCTGGACACGAGTAACGCGCAGCCCGGCGGTACCTGCGACGTCGATCGCGCGCTCCCACAACCGCAACTCCTCGAGGCTGAGGGCATAGCGCTTGCACGCCTCGGCACGGTCGATGACGCCGTCGCGAATCGCGCGGATGACGTCGGCTTTGCGGCTCGGCACCCATCGCGTCGTCGTCACGGGCGGCAGGCGGCCGTACCCGTCCGTCGCCGCGTGTTCCGTCGCCTGTGCCATCACCTGTCCCCCTATCGCTCCTTAACCCAGATACGGCGGCGGCGGCGAATAGTTGCGACCGGAACGGCGCAGCTTGATCGGCGGCGGCGGGGGTCTACATCGCGCCAATGGACAGTCTGCCCGACCTGCCGCCGGCCGGAACCCGCGTCGTCGTCGCGATGTCGGGTGGTGTCGATTCGTCGGTTGTCGCCGCGCTGTGCGTCGAGGCCGGCTGCGAGACGATCGGCGTCACCCTCCAACTCTACGACGACGGCGCGGCGCGGGCGCGGCCAGGGGCGTGCTGCGCCGGAGCCGACATCGCCGATGCCCGCCGCGTCGCCGCCCGACTCGGCATTCCTCATTATGTCCTCGACTACGAGGACGCCTTTCGCGCCGCGGTGATCGACGACTTCGCCGACGCCTACCTGCGCGGCGAAACGCCGATCCCGTGTGTCGCGTGCAACCGGACGGTCAAGTTCCGCGACCTTCTCGCCGTCGCGCGCGACCTCGGGGCCGACTGCCTCGCCACCGGCCATTACGTCCGGCGGGTCGTCGGGCCGGATGGGCCTGAACTCCATCGCGCCGTCGACCTGGCGAAGGACCAGAGCTATTTCCTCTATGCGACGACTGCGGCGCAGCTCGACTACCTCCGATTTCCGCTCGGCGGCCTGGCCAAGACGGCGGTGCGCGGCCATGCAGCACGTCTTGGCCTCGACGTCGCCGCCAAGCCCGACAGCCAGGACATCTGTTTCGTCCCCGGGGGCGACTATGCCGCGGTCGTGCGCCGCCTGCGCCCCGAGGCGGACGCGCCCGGCGATATCGTCGACCTCGGCGGCGCGGTTATCGGCCGGCATCGCGGCACGGTCGGCTTCACCGTCGGCCAGCGGCGCGGCCTCGACGTCGGCGGCCGTCCCGCGCCGCTCTATGTCGTCGCGGTCGACCCCGCGGCGCGGCG
>CAHJWT010000025.1 GCA_903643075.1 Sphingomonadaceae bacterium
GGACCATGATCTCGGCACCGGGGAAGACGGCGGCCGCGACGACGGCGATCCCGGCGGGTTGACGCGGCCCGGGGAGCGGCGATTGGAGCACGCTGACCGGGATCGCCGCCGGCAGCGGCGTTCCGGCTGAGCGCGTCGCCGGCGGTCGACCACGGGGAAGAACGCGCGACGATGCTTTGCCTGGCCGGGGGGGGGGCGCGATGATCGTGAAGGGCTTGCTCGCCGCGGGTATTGCCGTCGGCGTGGCGACCGCCGCTGCCGGCATGCCGCCGGTCGAGGCGTACGGCCAGCTGCCCAGCGTCGACCTGATCGCGCTGTCGCCCGACGGGACGCGGATGGCGCTGGCGGTGACCGGCCACGGCGCCCGCGAGGTCCAGGTGCGGACCGTCGCCGACCGTCAGCTGGTCACCGGGCTGCCGACCGGAACGGTCAAGGTCCGCGCCCTGCAATGGGTCGGCGACCACCACCTGATCGTCACCAAGTCGACCACCGCCGACATCGCCGGCACGACCGGGCCGCGGCACGAATACGCGCTCGCCGTCGACATCAATCTCGCGACGGGCAAGGCGCAGCCGCTGCTCAGCGGCGTCGGCGACAACACGACCGAGACGCTCAACACCATCGCCGCGCTGCCCGAGGCGCGGACCATCAAGGGCCGGCCGGTCGCCTTCCTCGTCGGCACCGCCTTCGCCAACATGCGCGGTATCCACGCGCTGTTCCGCGCCGACCTCGACAGCCGGACGACGCGGATGGTCGCGCAGGGCAACGTCGACACCGAGGACTGGCTGCTCGACGCCGACGGGGAGATCGCCGCGCGGGTCGACTACGTCGAGCGGAGCGGCCGCTGGTCGTTGTGGACCCGGCGCGGCGACCCCTTCGTCAAGTCGATGGAGGATACCCGGCCGCTCGATCCGCCCGAACTGAAGGGCTTCGGCCGCAGCGCGACCACCGTCATGGTCGCGACGCGCGACGACGACGACTGGTCCTACCGCGAGATCGCGCTCGGCGGCGACACGCCGTCGCCGCCGGTCACGGCGCTCGCCGGGGCCGGGCTGATCGTCGACCCGACGACGCACCTCGTCATCGGCGGGCACCGCGACGCCGGCCTCGCGGTCGACTACACCTTCCTCGCCGAACCCGACCAGCGGCTGTGGCGCGCGGTGCGCCACGCCTTCCCCGACGCCGTCGTCCGCATCGAATCGTGGTCGGACGATCGGCGCACCCTCGTCCTGCGCGTCGAGGGCAAGGCGGCGGGCGCGGCCTATTTCCTGCTCGACACGGTCCATCACAAGGCGGACTGGCTCGCCAACGAGTATCAGGGCATCGATGCCGCCGACCTCGGCGAGGTTCGCCAGATCGTCTACAAGGCCACCGACGGGCTCGCCATCCCGGCCTTCCTCACCCTGCCGCCGGGGACGGCGAAGGCGGCCGGCCTGCCGCTTGTCGTCCTGCCCCACGGCGGCCCGGGGGTCCACGACGCGCCGGGCTTCGACTGGTGGGCACAGGCGATCGCCGCACGCGGCTACGCCGTTCTCCAGCCCGAATACCGCGGGTCGACCGGTTTCGGCGAGGCGTTCCACACCGCCGGCTTCGGCGAGTGGGGCCGCAGGATGCAGACCGACCTGTCCGACGGTGTCGCGCACCTCGCCGCCGACGGGACGATCGACTCAAACCGCGTGTGCATCGTCGGCGGCAGCTACGGCGGCTATGCCGCGCTCGCCGGGGTGGCGCTCCAGCACGGCATCTACCGCTGTGCCGTCAGCCTCGCCGGGCCGTCGGACCTCCGCGCGATGCTCGCCGAGGTCAACGCGGCGCACCACGGCGAACGCAGCGAGACGATGCGCTTCTGGCAGCGGTTCATGGGCGCAAAGTCGCCGAGCGATCACGCGCTCGACGCGATCTCGCCGGTTCGCTTCGCCGCGCGGGTCGACGTGCCGGTGCTGCTGATCCACGGCGTCGACGATACCGTCGTCGCCTTTTCGCAGAGCAAGGCGATGGCGGCGGCGCTGGCCAGGGCCGGCCATCCGGCGCAGTTCGTCACGCTCGCTGGCGAGGACCACTGGCTGTCGCGCGGCGAGACGCGGACGGCGATGCTCAAGGCGACCCTCGATTTCCTCGCGGTCAACCTGCCGGTCGCGGCGACGGCCGCACCGCGAACGGCCGGCCGCTGAGGCCGCCGTTGACGCGACCGCCGGCGACGTGGCAGACACGGTGGCGCGCGGGCGTAGCTCAATGGCAGAGCAGAAGCTTCCCAAGCTTACGACGAGGGTTCGATTCCCTTCGCCCGCTCCACATCGAGCGATCCCCCGCTAGTTGGCGCTGAAGATCGAACGCCGTTCGGCTTCGGGTCGTCGGTCTTCGCCCCACGTCGTCACCGCCGGATCCTCGCCACGCAGCGTCCGCCCGATCGTCGCGTCGAGGAAGCGGCCGGTCGTGTCGCCGGTGAAGACGTAAAAGCGGTCGGCGAGGATCGCGTCGTAGGTCGATTCGGCGATCGCCGCGGGGTCGATGCCGGCGCCCTGGAAGGCGTCGCTCGCCGCGCGGAAGCCGGCGCTGGCGAATTCGCGGTCGCTCCACGGCGTGTCGCCGGCGGGGCGGTTGCGCCAGCTCTGGTTGATCCGGGTCGCGACCATGCCGGGGCAAACGATCGACACGCCGACGTTCGTCACCATCGCCTTCATCTCGCTATAAAGCGACTGGCTGAGCCCGAGTACCGCCGCCTTCGACGCGCAGTAAGGTGCATGGTCGCCGTTGCCATAGAATGACGCGAGGCTGCCGGTGTTGACGACGTGGCCGGGCTCGCCATGAGCGAGCATCCCCGGCAGGAACGCTTTGGTTCCGTTGACCACGCCCCAGACGTTGACGTCCCACACCCAGCGCCAGTCGTCGAGGCTCATCTGCCACGATGGCCCGGTGATCGACACGCCGGCGTTGTTGCATAGGACATGGACCTTGCCGAACGCGGCGACGGCGGCGCGCTCGAGCGTCTCGACCGCCGCATAGTCGGCGACATCGGTAACCACGCCGATCGCCTCGGCCCCCGCGTGGCGCAGCTCGGCGACGCTGTCGTCCAGCGCGGCCGCTTCGATGTCGGCGAGGACGAGCCGCGCGCCCGCCGCGGCGAAGCGGCGGGCGAAGGCGAGACCGATCCCGCTCGCGCCGCCGGTGATGACCGCCGTCCGCCCGCTCAGATTGTCCATCGCCCGTCCCCTAGATCGACCTGGCCGATCACCTGACTTCATTTTCCAAGAAAATGACCTTGACGGCCTAAGGCGTCAAGCGCAGAGATTGAGAAATACGGTCTGCTTTAGACAGACGTTTGATCCGCCCCAGGCGGACCAAGGGGGGAGGACGACGATGCGGTTCCGACATGTGTTGCTGGCCGGTGGTGCGGTGCTCGCCGTGGCGCCGGCGATGGCACAGACAGTGCCCGACGCGAGTGCGTCGGCATCGGGCGTGACTCATTCAACCGACGCGACGGTCGACGCCCAGACCGGTTCGAGCGAGGTACAGAAGCCTGGTGGGGCCAAGGTCGAGGAACGCGACATCGTCGTCACCGGCACGCGGTTCTCGCAGTTCCTCGCCCAGCCGCAATCGAAGTCGATCATCAGCGCCGAGGATCGGAATCTCGCCGGCATCGGCGTCATCCGCGACCTGATCGACGTCCAGCCGGGGATCAATTATTCGGACACTTTCGGCCTCAACATCCGCGGCGTCGGCCGGCAGACGCGCAGACGCTGCTCGGCCAGGAGAACGCCGTCATCCAGTACGTCGACGGCTTCATCAACCTCGTGCCGTCGAATATCGCTGAGAGCACGCTGTTCGGCGGCAACGTCCAGTTCCTGCGCGGTCCGGCGGGGACGACCTATGGGCGCAACGCGCTCGCCGGCGCGGTCAACCTCGTCAGCCGGGCACCGACGCCGACCTTCACCGCCGAGGCCGAGGGCGGCTATGGGCGCAACAACTACAACGACGTCGGCCTGAACGTCGCCGGGCCGCTGACGAGCAACCTCGGCTACCGCGTCGGCATCCAGCGCTTCGAGGCCCCGACGATCGAGCACAACCTCGCCGGCCCCGAGGCCGGCTTCGCCCAGCGCAATCTCTACATCGAATTCCAGCTCGAGTGGAAATACCGCGGATTCCACATCCGTAACCGCTTCACCCACTTCGAATACGACAACAACCCTAACTATCCATCGTTCAGCCGCTATCGGAGCAACCTGCCCGACGGCAGTCCGGCGGCGGTATTCGACGGGCTCGACCCCAACCCGCAGTACGGCCTCGCCGGCCCGGCCCCGTCGCAGCCGTACCAGATCAGCGTCAACTATCCCGGCTACGACAAGCTGCGCGGCAACATCCAGGACATCGTCAATGCCGACCTCGACCTCGGCTTCGGCAGCCTGGTCTATGTCGGCGGCTATCAGAAGTACGTGTCGACCGGCTCGTCCGATCTCGACCTGACCGGGCGGACGAGCTACCCGGCCGACACCACCGCGCCGGGCACCTTCGCGCCGGGAACGATCGTGCCGACCGACTACCGCGCCAACTACGAGAATCGCGACAGCTTCTGGTCGCAGGAACTGCGCCTCGAATCGAAGCCCGGCAACCGCCTCGACTGGGCGGCCGGGTTCTATTACTACCATCAGGAATTCAACGAGTATTATCACGAGAATATCGCCAACGCCGGGGCGGTACTGACCACGCCGACCGCCGGTGGCGGGCCGGCGCTCGCCGCGCCCAACCCGGCGATGGACACCTTCGAGCAGCGCAACATCTACAACATCCGGTCACAGGCGGTGTTCGGCAACGTAAACTACGACGTCACGCCGACGCTGCGCTTCGACGGCGGGCTTCGCTATACGTGGGACCAGAAGGACGCCCTGACCAACTTCCGCTACATCTTCTATTATCCGCCGTTCTTCGCCGGTGACTTCTCACCCGCGATCCATTCGGCCAATCCGGCGCGCGACGACCGGGGACTGTCGGGCCGCGCCGCGATCGCGTGGCATCCCGAGCCGGGGACGCAGCTCTACGCGTCGTACGCGCGCGGATATCAGGCATCGGCGTTCACGCTCGGCCAGGGACTGCCGTTCACGCCGCAGCAGACCGCGGCGGGCTTCAACGCGACCAACTCGCACGTCGACAACATCGCCGACTCCGAGCACCTCGATGTCTACGAGGTCGGCGGCAACTACATCTTCGGGCGGGTCCGGTTCGACGGCTCGGTCTTCTACCAGAACTTCTTCAACCAGCAGATCCCGATCTTCGCGCAACTGGCGACGCCGGGGCCGAACGGGACGACGATCCGCAGCACCTACACGTCCTTCGTGAATGCCAAGCGGTCGGAAATCTACGGCCTCGAGGCGCAGCTGACGTGGCATCCGACGACGCACAGCAACATCGTCGCGTCGTATACCTACCTCCACCCGGTGTTTAAGGACTTCTGCCCGACCCAGGCGGGGCAGGCGACGTGCGGCGCGGTCGACCTGACGCTGCCGGCCGCGTCCCCGCTTGCCGGGGTCCCGCAAAACCTGTCGGGCAACGAGATCCCGCGGACGCCGCGCAACAAGGCGACGCTGTACGGCTACTACGGGATCAATCTCGGCGACCACGTCGGCTATCTCTACCCGGGCGGGTCGGTCGCGTACCAGAGCGGTTTCTATACGCAGCCGTTCCAGACGCCGACGTTCCATGTCGACGGCCGCACGGTCGTCGGCCTGACGCTGACCTACCGGACGCCGAAGGAGAATCTCGACATCACGGGATCGGTCCAGAACGTCTTTCGCAAATATTATACCGACAACGGCAACGTCCAGATCGTCGGCAATACGATCACCAACGTCACCACCTATGGGCAGGACCAATACTGGACGGTCACGGCCCGTTATCGCTTCTGACCGTCGCGGCGTTCCCCACGACCTCGCGGCCCCGTCGCTCGCCGGCGGAGCCACTCTTTCGCCGATGCGGCACACGGTTGCGGGTCGCGCGCCGTCCCGATAGCGTCGGACCGATGCAACCGCCGCTCCGCTCGACCGCCCGTGGCTGATGTCGCCGCCGCCGCGCCGCCGGCGGCGACGCGCTACGACCGCCGCAAGGAAGCGATCGTCAACGCCGCCGCCGGGCTGATCAACCGGCACGGACTGCGCGATGCGACGCTCGCCGTCGTCGCCGCCGAGATCGGGCTCAACCTGAAGAGCCTGCGTCACTATTTCGCGCGGCGCGAGGACCTCGTCGCCGAGGCCTTTCTGCGCTCGGTGGCGCTCCACCGTGACCTGGTCGTCACGGCGATGGCGGAGGAGGGCCTGGAAGCGCGCATCCGCGCCTTCGTCGCGAACTACTTCGCGATGCAGGCGCGGGTTGCGCGCGGCGAGCAGCCGCCGTTCGTCCATTTCGGCGACCTGCGCGCACTGACTTCGCCGCAGCTCGAGGCGGTCGGGGCCGAATACAACATGCTGTTCCGCGACCTGCGGCGGCTGCTCATGGGGCCGGTCCCGGTCGACCGCGCGGTCCTGAACGCCCACACCCACATGCTGCTGTCGCAACTGCTGTGGTCGGTGGTCTGGCTGTACGACTATCTCCCCGATGATTATCCCCGCGTCGCCGACCGCTTTGCCGACATCATCATGGGCGGGATCGCCGCGCGACCGATCGACCCCGCCGGTTACCGGCTGCCGCCGCCGCCGTCGCCGCGCGAGGGCGAGCGGCTGAGCCAGGAATCGTTCCTACGCGCCGCGACCGAGCTGATCAATGCGCAAGGGTATCGCGGGGCGGCGGTCGATCGCATCTCGTCGCAGCTGAACGTGACCAAAGGAGCATTCTACCACCACAACGACACGCGGGATGCGCTCGTCGTGGCGTGCTTCGAGCGGACGTTCGGCTTCATCCGCGCGGCGCAGGACGCGACCGCCGGCGACGGGCGGGACAACCTTGCGCGCGTGACGGCGGCGGCGGCCAGCCTCGTCGATCGGCAGATGTCGCCCGAAGGCGTCCTGCTGCGAACGTCGGCGCTGAGCGCGGTCGGCTGGGATCTGCGTGCCGAACTGGCGCGGCGGATGGCATTGTTCACCACGCGCTTCGCCGGGATGCTAAACGACGGTCTGACCGACGGCTCGGTTCGCCGCTGCGATCTCCGCATCGCCGCCGAGATGGTCACCGCGACGATCAACTCCGCCGAAGAGCTCGACCGCTGGGTACCCGGCCTCGACCGCGCCCACGCGGGCGACCTCTACGTCCGCCCGCTCCTCGTCGGTTTTACCGCCGGGCTGGGCTAATTGCGAAGGTCACCCCGGGGGCAGCAGCGTGATGTCCGCCTCGACCCGGTCGGCGGGGTCGGATTCGGCGTCGCCGGCTTCGACGAGCGGTGGGGCGTCGGGATCGGCGCCTGCGGCCCGCGCGTCGCGGGCGAGGTCGTCGGCGGAAACCGGGGTGGCGTCGGGGTCGATCTCGGGCATGGCGGGCTCCTCTAGGGGTCAACGCCGCCGGTGTCGAGGCGGCTCCGCCATTACGCGAATGTCATCGACGATACGAAATCCGTTTCAGATGCCCGCGTACCATTCGTAGCCACGGTCCTCCCAATATCCGCCCTTGCCGAGCTCGAACCTGCCGAAACTGTCGACCGCCTCGATCCGCATGACATACTTGGCGTGCTTGTAGCCTAGCTGGCGCTCGATCCGCATCCGGCACGGCGCGCCGTGGGCAACGGTCAGCGGCTTCCCCGCCATGCTATGCGCGACGATCGTCTGCGGGTGGAACGCGTCGACAAGGTCGATGCTCTCGTAGTATTTCCCGCTCGACTGCGCGCCTCCCTTGCCCACCTCGCCGCCGTAGGTGTCGGCGCAGTGGAACACGATATAGCGCGCGGTCGGTAGCAGCCCGGCGGCCTTGAGCAGCGGGCCGAGTTGCGGCCCCGTCCACTGGCCGATCGCGCTCCACCCCTCGACGCAGTCGTGGCGGGTGATCTGTGTCCGCGCCGGCAGGTGATGAAGGTCGGCGAGCGACAGACTCAACGGTCGCGCGACGAGCCCGTCGATCCGCAACCGCCAGTCCGCGAACCCAGTATCGGCGTGGTGGCGATAGGCATCGTCCTGCGGATCCTTCGTCCCGTTGGCCTTGAACACCGGCGAGACGTCGGCGGCGGCGAACTCCTGCGCGAGCGCGTGGCGGCCGATCAGTCTCTGCCAGCCGTAGGTCGCCCGCTCCGCCTGCGCGATAACGTCGTTGGCCGTGTGTGATTGCGCTAGCTTGCCGCATCCCGACACGAGGAGGCCGCCGGCCCCAACGCCGAGCAGGCCGCGACGGGTGAGCAAGGTCACCGCGGCCGGCCCGTATCGTACCAGCCGGTGATCATCGACCGCAGTTGGTTGAACGGCCCGGCCAGGATGACCATCGCGACATGGACGACGATGAACGCGAGCGTCAGGTCCATCGTGATGAAATGGATTGACCGCGCGGACGCGCGACCGCCGAACAGCTGCGGCAGGACGCCGCCTGCCGCCGCGTCGAACCCCGGCGACATCGACAGGCCTGACAGCACCATCGTCGGCAGCAGGACGAAGACCGTGCCGGCATAGGCGAAGCGCTGAAGGATGTGATAATGCTTGTCGTCGTCGCCGCGCGGGAAGCGGAGCCGCGCATGGGCGACGACGTCGCGCCAGATATTCGCCGGTGCGAGCTGGCGCAGCCGTGGCCAGACCTCGTCCTGGAGATGACGCGTGGCGAAGCCCCACGCGAGATACGCCAGCCCATTGGCGATGAAGATCCACGCGAAGAAGAAGTGCCACCGACGCGCGGAGGCGAGATCGCGGTTATGCGGAAAGGTCGCCCAGTCGGGAAAACCCTGCTGCTGGAGCCGGCCGTTCGCCGCGCGGTTCCAGCCGAGGACGCCCGTGGTGACGATCCGCAGCGGGCCGATGCGCGTGGTGCCGATGGTGCCGCCGTAGGGGCCGGTCGCCGCGCCGATCTCGAGCCAGCGACGGTCGTCGTCGGCGTCGGCACCATACTGTCCCCAATAGAGTGCAGGATGAGCGTCGAAGATGTTGAGCCCGGTCGCCACGAGGAAAGCGAGGCAGAGGACGTTGAGCCAGTGGCCGATGCGGACGAACAGCCGATGCCGGCGGTAGAGCTGGCCCGAGCGGACGGGCGGCACGCCGGTGGTGTCGAGGGGGGCGGCGAGCGATGCCATCGGCGATGCTTCCTTTGGTTATGCACGGCGGTCAACCACCGGCAGCGATCCGGAAGGACAGCGACCGTTCGCCCGTCAGCCCCTCACCGCCGCCAGTACCGCGCCGCCCGCCTTCTGGACGATCACCGCTGTCTTCAGCCCGGGTGCCGACGCCGGCAAAGCGATGGTTGCCGCGCCGCCGGTCCAGCGGCCGATCCGGATCAATTGGCGGACGACGTTCCGGTGGTCGATCGTCCGGCCGACATTCTCACCGGCCCCGACCGCGACGGCGACCGTCCGTGGATCGTAGCGCACGAGCCAGACGTCGGCGCCACCGGGCGGAGCTGCGCCGTCGGCGATCGCGACGGCCGTACCTGCGAGCGTCAGGGCCGGGCCGTGGCGGGGCGGGGCATGGGCCAGCAGACCTTCGATTTCGCCGCGACGGGTACCGACCGTGTCGGCGCGGCCGTCGACGACGACTTGCGGTGTCCATACCTGATCGTGGCCAAGGCCGCGGGCGTAGTCCCACTGGCGCGCGGTCTGCGCCTGGCTGGCAAACGTATCCTTCCATCCCAGCTGGTCCCAGTAGGTGACGGCGAAGGTCAAGGCGAGGACGCCGGGTCGGTCGGCGATGGCGTTGAGATTGGCGATCGCCGGCGGACACGACGAACAGCCCTGCGACTGGAACAGCTCGACGACGGTCGGATGCACCGCGTCGGCCACTCGGGTGTCTGCGACTGCCACGGCAGAAAATACACCGGCGGCGACGGCGGTAAACAGGGTGGGACGAACCATCGGCGATCCTTGAACGGGGTCGACGATCACTTCGGCGAATCCCGCCGCCGCGTTACAGTCCACACAGGGAGGGTCGCGGCGTTGCCGCAAGGCCTCCCCGCGGCGGGGTCAGTCGCCGAGAAATGCCAGGAGATCGGCGTTCAGCCGGTCGCTCGCGGTAACGATCAGCCCGTGTGGCTCGTCATCATATTCGATCAGCTTCGATCCCGCAATCAGCCGCACCGTGACGCGCGCAGAGGCATCGATCGGCACAGTGGTGTCGGCAGTGCCGTGAACGATCAAGGTCGGCATGGTGAAGGCCGACAAGTCGGCGCGGAAATCGGTCATCGCGAACGCCTTGACGCATTCGAGCGTGGCGCGGTGCGAAGCCAGCATCGCCATCTGGAAGGTCCAGGCGAGGACTTCGCTCGACACCCGCTTGCGGATCAGACTGTTGCCGTAGAAGCCCGGCGCGAACCCTGCGAGGAAGTGCGGCCGATCCTCGCGCAAGCCCTCGAGCATTTCGTCGAACACTGCTTGGTCGACCCCGGTCGGGTTGGTATCGGTCTTGACCAGGAACGGCGTGACCGCGCCGATCAGCACCGCCTTGGCGACCTTCTCCGCGCCGTGGCGGCCGACGTAGCGCGCCACCTCGCCGCCGCCCATCGAGAAGCCGACGAGGCCGACCCTGTCGAGCTTGAGATGATCGATCAGCTCGGCGAGGTCGTCGCTCAGCGTGTCGTAGTCGTAGCCATCCCACGGCTGGCTCGACCGGCCGAACCCGCGTCGGTCGTACGCGATGACCCGGTGGCCTGCCTCGGCGAGCGCGACCGCCTGCGCCGACCAGCTATCGGCGTCGAGCGGCCAGCCGTGGATCAGCACGACTGCCTCGCCCGGCGCGCGGCCATGGCCCCAGTCGTTGTAATAGAGGTCGGTTCCGTCCTTCGTGGTGAAGGTCGTCATAGCGCTGCTCCGATAGCTGTCAGGCATTAACTCGGCAACCGATCAACGGTTCACGACGACCGTCGACGATCGTACGGTGACGGCTTTGGCATGCCGTGTCGGGCTTAGCGGCAGACTTCTCTGGCGAGTCTATGACAGAGATCGCCGAAACACTGTCTGTCGAGCCGGTCTTTAGGAGACCCTGAGAGGCTATTGCGACGACACCGACTTCGTGACCACGCCAACCGGCTGATCCCGCTGCCCGAAGTCCGACCGCCGGTCCTTGCGCGTGAGGTCGCGACGACATAGCGGAGGGATCACCCGCGCGCGGCGGCGGGATGCGAGAGCGGAGCGGCGATGCTGCACATCTATTCGGCCGAGAACAAGCGCGTCGTCGTCGATCTCGCGGCCACCGCGCTGCCGCCGGGGACGGTGTGGCTCGACCTGATCGACCCGACCAAGGACGAGGAGGCGTTCGTCGAGCGCACCGTCGGGGTGGACGTACCGACCCGCGAGGAGGCGGTCGAGATCGAGCCGTCGAGCCGCCAGTACCGCGACGGCGAGGCGATCGTCGTCATCGCCAGCATCCTCGCCCAAACCGACGACGTCCCGATCGCGACGCCGGTGTCGTTCGTCCTGACGCCGCACCATCTCGTCACTATCCGCTATGCCGAGCCGAAGGTGTTCGGCGTCTTCGCCGCCCACGTCGAGCGCGACAAGTCGTTGTGCGCCGACGCGACGATGACGCTGATCCATCTGCTCGATGCGATCATCGACCGGATGGCCGATGTCCTTGAGCATGTCGGCGGCGAGATGGACAATATCTCGCTGTCGACCTTCCGCCGCGGTAACGGGGCCGAACGGATGACCAACGCCGCGCTCGCCGTCCTCCTCGTCCGCATCGGCAAGGCGCACGACCTCGTCGGCAAGACGCGGATCAGCGGGGTCAGCCTCGCCCGATTACTCAGCTTCCTCGGCGCCGAAATCGACCCGAAGGGAACGAAAGAGCATCTCGACGGGCTGGCGAAGGACGTCGCTTCGCTGACCGACCATGCCACCTACCTGGCGGGCAACATCACCTTCCTGCTCGATGCGGCGCTCGGCCTGATCAACATCGAGCAGAACGCGATCATCAAGATTTTCTCGGTCGCCGCGGTCATCTTCATGCCGCCGACGCTGGTCGCGAGTATCTACGGAATGAACTTCCACCACATGCCCGAACTGAATTGGACGTTCGGCTACCCGATGGCACTCGGCATCATGGTCGCGTCGGCGATCCTGCCATACCTGTTCTTCAAGGAACGGGGGTGGCTGTGATCGCCGAACGCCTCGCCGCGCTGCCGACAGATGTTCGCGTCGGGTTGCTGCTCGCGATGTGGGCCGTGCTTCTCGCCATGATGCTGTGGATCATCTCGGACTCGCTCGTACCGCTGGCGCGGGCGATCGCCGCGAACGCGCCCGTGGTAACCTTCGCGCCGGAGGACGCCCGTGCCGTGCCCCTGGCGATGGTTATGCTTATCGCCGCCACGTTCTTCGTCATGCCGACGCGCGACGTCGGCTTGACGGGCCGAACGCCGCGCGCCGGCACGGCCAAACGGCGGCGATGCGATCGCTTCAGCCGGATCGCCGCCGGCGTCATGATCGCGATGTTGGGCCTGCTGGGGCTGTCGTTTCTCGCCCCGCCGATCGCGCTCGCCGTAGTGGACGACGCGGTCGCGGCGCGCGGCTACACCGGCTGTCCGGACGTGTCGTCGCTCCGCCATCCGCGCTATTCGTGGGTCCGCTCGCGTGCGCGCGAGCCGTCATCCGGCTGTCCGTACGCCGCAAACTAGTCATCCCGCTGCCCGTCGCTCGCCAGCGGCGTCTCATCAGGTGGCCGCACGCGGTCCGTTGCCTCGCACGGGCGGCGGGGCCGTGCATTCACCGCCGGTCGAGCGCGCAGCCGTATTCCGGCGAGTAGGTCGCCGTGCGCGTCACGAGCAGCGGCACCCACGCGGTGATCCGCTTGGCGGCGGTGTCGTCCTTCATCTTGACGATCTCCATGCCCGGCTCGAAGTCGGTGGCGCAGCTGGCGAGGTCGCGGTTGCCAACGTAACGGCACGAGCAGACGACGTGGGCGACGTAGCCGCTGGCGAGGTCGGCGCGACGGCCGAGGGTCGAGTGGCGCAGGACGGCCCACCCGCCCGCCGCGGCGACGGTGATCACCGCGACGATGACCAGCCACCAATTCCTTGCCTTCACGTCCGCACCACTCCTATCGTCGCCGCCGGGAGCAGGTGACGCGATGCCGCGACGGCGATCAAGAGCTATTGTCACGCTGGTTGCGCTTGCCGGCGCGGCGACGGCGACGGCGAGCCCGACCCTCCCCCTTCCACCGCCGGCCGCAACTGCCGCCGTCGACCGCCTGTTCCGCGATCGCAGCCTTGGCGAAACGCGCGCCGTCGTCGTACTCCGCGATGGCGCGCCGGTGATCGAGCGCTACGCCGCCGGCTACGGGCCGGCCAACCGCTTCATCTCGTGGTCGATGGCGAAATCGATCACCTCGACCCTCGTCGGCCAGCTCGTCGCCACCGGCCGGCTGTCGCTCGATGCCCCCGCCCAGGTGCCGGCGTGGCACCGCGACCCCGCCGATCCGCGCGCGCAAATCACGCTGGCGCAGCTGCTGCACATGTCGTCGGGGCTACGTCACGTCGAGGTCGATCCGGTCGAGGACGCCGATACCAATCGCGGGCTGTTCAGCGACGAGAGCGATGACATCGCCGCCGCTGCCGAACGCGCACCGCTCGCCTACCCGCCGGGGACGCATTACCAGTATTCGACGCTGACCACGATAATCCTCGATGACATCATCGTTCGTACCATCGCGCCCGGCGCGACGACGTCGACGGCGCGCCGCGCGGCGATGCAGGCCTACCTCCGCGACCATCTGATCGTGGCGGCCGGGATGGCAAGCCTCGTCTGCGAATACGACGCCGCGGGAACGATGCTCGGCGGGTCGTTCTGCCACGCCACCGCGCGCGATTGGGCGAAGTTTGGCCAGATGTATCTCGACGGCGGGGTCGTCGCGGGCCGGCAGGTCGTGTCGCCGGCGTGGATCGGATTCGTCACCACCCCCAGCCCGACCAACCCGACGTACGGCGGCCAGTTCTGGCTCAATCGCGGCGGCCAGACCGAGGGCAAGCGACCGGCACTGTTCCCCGACCAGGGTCCGGCCGACCTCTATTCGGCGATCGGTCATCTCGGCCAGTACGTCATGGTCGCGCCGGCGAAGCACCTAGTCGTCGTCCGCCTCGGCAAGACCCCCGACGGGCAGCGCGGCGACCTCGTTCCCACCCTCGGCCGGCTGGTCAACGCCTTCCCCGACGCCAAGTGAGCGACGATGCCCGGAACCCCGGCGGCGGCGACCACCGCATCGTCGACGTCAAGCTCGACGAGCGGACCATCCTGTGGCGCAACGCCGATATCGAGCAGGAGCGCCGCGTCGCCATCTTCGACCTGCTCGAAGGCAATTTCTTCCGGCCGGCCGGACCGTATGACGACGGCTACGCCGGACCGTACAAGGTCGTCATGGGGGTCGAGGAGGGGCGACTGACCGTCGCCGTCGCCCGCGCCGACGACACGCCGCTTGAGAGCTTCGTCGTGCCCCTGTCGCCGTTCCGCCGCATCGTCCGCGATTACTTCGCGATCTGCGACAGCTACTTCAAGGCGATCCGCAACGCGACGCCAAGCCAGATCGAGACGATCGACATGGCCCGCCGCGGCATCCACAACGACGCGGCCGAGCTCGTCATCGAACGCTTCGCCAGCCGCGTCGAGGTCGACCACGACACCGCGCGCCGGCTGTTCACGCTGATCTGCGTGCTGCATATACGGCAGTAGGGAGCCACCGCTTGTCCGTCCAATCCGACCGCTGGATCCGCGAGCGCGCGCTCGCCGACGGCATGATCGAGCCGTTCGTCGACCGGCAGACGCGCGACGGAGTAATCAGCTATGGCCTGTCGTCGTACGGCTACGACGCCCGGGTGTCGGACGAATTCAAGATCTTCACCAATGTCGACAGCGTAACCGTCGACCCGAAGGCGTTCCACCCGGCGAGCTTCGTCGACAGGAAGACCGACTGCTGCATCATCCCGCCGAACAGCTTCGCGCTGGCGCGTACGGTCGAGTATTTCCGGGTGCCGCGCGACGTCCTCGTCATCTGCCTCGGCAAGTCGACTTATGCCCGGTGCGGCATCATCGTCAACGTGACGCCGCTCGAGCCGGGCTGGGAAGGGCATGTGACGCTCGAGTTCTCGAACACGACGCCGCTGCCAGCGAAGGTCTACGCCAACGAGGGCGCGTGCCAGTTCCTGTTTCTCCAAGGGAACGAGCCGTGCGAGGTCAGCTATGCCGACCGGGCGGGGAAGTACCAGGGGCAACGCGGAGTGACGCTTCCGAAGCTTTAGGGTGACGAGTAATGCCGCACTAGCGAATATTTAATCGCCGGTCGATTTCAGCAAATCGCTTCGTGGCGTGACCGACTAATGCCTCGCGCGGTAATCCCCTCCGTACCGCGTTACCATGTCTTCGCCGTGTCGGACGATGCCTGCGGCGGCCTCAAGCAGGGCCCACCTCCGCCGAGCGGCCGGCACGCTGCGTACCGAGCACCGCTGCCGTCAGCGCCAAGCCCGGGACGAAGCCGACTACGGCGCCGGGATAATTCCGCAAGCGCGAGGTGCAGAGGACGGCGACTGCGGAAGAACGGCGTGGTGTCGGCGACATGGCCGGGGACGTGGTCGGCGATGCCTCGCCGGTGGGCTTTTTCCTGCCGACCGATACAACGACGGAGACCGGCTTCGTCGATTGGCGATAGGAACCCATAGGATGAGACAGGCAGTTGCATTCAACAATCCGGATATCAATTCCTTTCGATACTATTGGCCTCTTATCTATGAAATTATATTCATGCCACATATAAGATTAGTTAATTAATAGGTAGTAGAAGCTATGAAATTATTTCATAAAACTAATAATTAGTAGGTCGTTAACAGACTCAAATTTTGAGTTAAGCCAATAGATTCTTGATAAACTTAATTTAAGTACGATTCGACTCTGGAGATACATCAAACTAGGTTAATCATAGGTTCGTTGGGCTGACGGCTCGCTCAGCCTGATGAGGAGGTGCGTGAAGTGCGTAGGTTTGTAGTGGCGGCAAGTGCGACGCTAGGGCTGGTGTCGGCTGCGGCCGGAGCGACAACGTATCAGGCCGATCCGAGCAACTTCGCCAGCGTGTTCAACGATGCGCAGGGTGGCGACACAATCGTCGCCACCGGCGTTTTCGGCGCGACCAACCTCACCAACCGCAGCTTCGTCGTCCCGCTCACGATCGACGCGACGAACGCCGCCTTCACCAATTCTCTGCTCATCAATAACGTCCAGGGACTTCATATCACCGGCGGCACGTTCGGCTCGACCACCGGCACCGTGCGCTACAACGCCGCCGTCGCAGCCTTTAACGACAGCAACCTGACGTTCACCAAGGCGTACGTCATCGGCGCGCAGACCGGCACCGGTATCGCGTTGATCAGCTCGACCGGCGTGTCGGTGACCAACAGCGTGTTCGACAGCCTGCATTCGGGCATCGACGTCGCCAAGACGACGGGCGCGGTCCTCGACCATAACCGCTCGACCCGGGCAGCCGGCGACGGCTTCGACATCGCCGCCAGCCACGTCGTCACGTTGACCAACTCGTCGTGCACCGGCAGCAGCCCGACGTCAGGAGCCCATCCCGACTGCGTCCAGTTGTACAGCATTTTAGGTCTGCCGGTGCAGTCCGACGTCACCGTGACCAACAATTTCGCCCACGGCGCGACGGCAGGCTTCGACGCCTTTACAGGCTCCGCCGGCGGCGGCCTGCGCTATAACATTAGCTACAACACGGCGGAGCTGTCGTTTTCGCAAGGTGTCGCCTGCGACCGCTGCATCGACAGCGTGCTCAGCTACAACACCCTGGTGACGCTGCCCGGCTCGAA
>CAHJWT010000026.1 GCA_903643075.1 Sphingomonadaceae bacterium
GCGAGCCGCGCGTCGCGGCGGTCCTTGCGGCGACGACCCGCCTCGATGCCGCGCTCGTCGCGGGCGACATGGCGACCTTCGCCGCGGTGTTCACCGACGACGCCGCGATCAACAGCCCGCAGAACACCGTCAACCGGCCGGCGGCGGCGAAGGGCCGCTTCGCTGCCGGCCTGATCGCCTATGTCTCGTACGACCGGGTGATCGACTACGCCGCCGTTCGCCCCGACGGCGAGGTCGTCGTCATGGGCGAGGAGCGCCTCGTCCCCCGCGCCGGCGCGCCGAACGCTGGCAAGACGGTCCGCCGCCGCTTCACCGACATCTGGCGCGACGAGGCGGGAACGTGGAAGCTCGCCATCCGCCAGGCGACGATCGTCGCCGTCGAATAGGGGAGACTGCCGATGCGTACCGCCGTCACCGCCTTTTTCCTCGGAGCGATCGCCCTGCCGGCCACCGCCCAGTCGACCCTGACCTTCGCCTCCGACGCCGTCCGCGCGGTGGCGACCGACCCGCGTATCGCTGCCGTTCTCGCTTTCGGCGGCAAGGCAGCGGAGGCGATCCTCGTCCAGGACGTCGCCGGCTTTGCCGCCAGCCAGGCTCCCGAACTCGTCGTCAACTCGCCGGCGAACCGCGCCCTGACCGGCGCGCAGACGGTCGGCGCGTTCAAGGCCGGGCTGATCCACTACGGGTCGAGCGAACGCGTCATCGAATACGCCGCCGCCCGCCCGAACGGCGAGGTCCTGCTGATGGGAGCCGAGCACATCACTCCGCTCGGTGCGACGCGCAACGCGGGCAAGGCCGAAACCTACCGCGTCACCGAGGTGTGGCGGCCGGACGGCGACCGCTGGCTGCTGTCGCTGCGTCAGGCGACGATCGTCGAGGTGAAGTGAGCGCGCTTGCCGTCCGCCGGTGGCGCGACTAGGCTCGCATGATGGCCGACGAGATTTCGCTGGAGTTCATCGGACGGTCGCTGCTAGCGATCCACGACGAATTACGCGAGGTGCGCGCGGAGATGCGCGGCTTCCGCGGCGAGATGGACTCCTTCCGCGACGAGCAGCAGGCGATGCGGACTGAGATGCATCGCTTCCGTGACGAATTGCACGAGATGCGCAGCGAGATGCGCGAGTTCAAGCTGGAACAGCGCGACTTCCGCGCCGAACTGCGCGAGGTCCGCACCGTCGTGCTTCAAACCGACGACGGACTTCGCCGGATACGCGAGCGCGTCGCTGAACTCGAAGCCGGGCGGGCCTAAGTCCCAATCACTGGACAAACCATGCGCGCCGAAGCCGAAGCTTATGCCGATCAGATCAAGCAGGCGCTCGCCCTGCTGAGGAGGTTCCTTTGACTGGGATCGTGCCCTCCGCCGCCTCGACGAGCTGAACGCCCGGGTCGAGGACCCGACACTCTGGTCCGATCCCAAGGCGGCGCAGGCGGTGATGCAGGAACGCCGCCGCCTCGACGCGGCGATCGGCGCGACCAGGGCGATCGAGACCGACCTCGCCGAGACGAGCGAGCTGATCGAGCTGGCCGAGGCTGAGGGCGACGAGGCGATGGCCGCCGACGGCGTCGCCGCGCTGAGAGACCTCGCGGCACGCGCCGAGACCGACAAGGTCGCCGCGCTGCTGTCGGGCGAGGCCGACGACAACGACACCTACCTCGAGGTCAACAGCGGGGCCGGCGGCACCGAGAGCCAGGACTGGGCCGGCATGCTCCAGCGGATGTATTCGCGCTGGGGCGAGAAGCGCGGGTTCAAGGTCGAGCTGATCGACTACCACAGCGGCGAGCAGGCGGGGATCAAGTCGGCGACGCTGCTCCTCAAGGGCACCGGCGCCTACGGCTGGGCCAAGACCGAGAGCGGCGTCCACCGCCTCGTTCGCATCAGCCCGTACGACAGCGCGGCGCGGCGGCACACGAGCTTCGCCAGCGTCTGGGTCTATCCGGTGGTCGACGACGACATCGACATCGTCGTCGAGGACAAGGACCTGAAGATCGACACCTACCGCGCCAGCGGCTCGGGCGGGCAGCACGTCAACACGACCGACAGCGCGGTCCGCATCACCCATATGCCGACCGGCGTCGTCGTCGCCTGCCAGAACGAGCGCAGCCAGCACAAGAACCGCGCGACGGCGATGAAGATGCTGAAGGCGCGCCTCTACGAGCGTGAGCTCCAGCGCCGCGAAGCGGTCGCCGCCGATGTCGAGGCGGGCAAGACCGACATCGGCTGGGGGCACCAGATCCGGAGCTACGTCCTCCAGCCCTACCAGCTGGTCAAGGACCTCCGCACCGGCGTCACCAGCACTGCGCCGGGCGACGTCCTCGACGGCGCGCTCGACCCGTTCATGGCGGCGGCGCTGAGCCAGCGGGTGACGGGGGAGACGATGGCGGTGGAGGATGTGGAGTAGGAGCGTCGTCCGTCATTTGCCAACGCACGGGTATCTCCTTCTCCGATGCGACCGCGACGCCGTCCATCCGAGCCGGGCTAAAATGCCATTTGTCGACGGCAATGGCACATGTCCGTCCATCGAACGCCGCGACCCCGCTGGATCGCGCGATCCGGCAGCTCTTCACTAGGCCATCGGCACCAATAATTACGGCGACAACGGTTATTCGCTTCTTGTTCGCCCGGACCGCGATCTCGTCTTTATCAGCGACACCTTGCGCAATAGCTAAAGCTGGCAGCACAATAAAGCTGCTATTGCGATAAGACCGACGCGCGACAAACGGGTCGTCATGGTCAAGCGTTTACCCGCTGGCTCGGTTGGGCGATCGCACCATGATAGCTGCGTCTTACCCACGATCAACAGTTCGCTGACCAAACGGATGTAGACTAACGACTGCTAATCGCCGCCCTTTTCCACCTCAGGCGCCTCCTCTAAGAAGGAAAAATAAGGACCTTCATGATCCGCATCGCTCTGCTTGCTGCCATCATCCTCGCCGCGCCTGCCGCCGCCGACACTGTCGCGGTGACGGCAGCGCACCTGCTCGACCCCGCGACCGGGCGGACGGTCGATAACCCGGTAGTTATCATCACTGACGGCAGGGTGGCGGCCACCGGCACGAACGTTGCCATCCCGGCCGATGCCAAGCGTATCGACCTGCCCGGCATGACCATCCTCCCCGGGCTGATCGACGTCCATGTCCATCTGACCAGCGACGCCAGCATCCGCGGCTACCGGCACTACGCCTACACCGACAACTTCTGGACCGTGGTCGGCGTGGCGAACGCGAAGACGACGCTCGAGGCGGGGTTCACCACCGTCCGCAACGTCGGCTCGAACCACTTCGACGACGTCGCGCTGCGGCAGGCGGTCGACGCCGGGATCGTCCCGGGACCGCGGATCGTCACTGCCGCCTACGCCATTGGCGCGACCGGCGGGCATTGCGACAACGCCACCCTGCCGCCGTCGTACGACCGCAAGGATGCGTCGATCGTCGATTCGCCCGACGAGGCGCGGGCCAAGGTTCGCTGGCTCCACAAGTACGGCGCGCAGGTGATCAAGGTCTGCGCGACCGGCGGCGTGTTCTCGACTGGCGACGCGGTCGGCGCGCAGCAGCTCACCTTCGACGAGATGAAGGCGATTGCCGACGAGGCGCACATGCTCGGCATGAAGGTCGCGGCCCACGCCCACGGCGACGACGGCATCGCGACCGCCATCCGCGCCGGCATCGACACGATCGAGCATGCGAGCCTCGCCTCCGACGCGACGATCGCGCTCGCCAAGCAGCACGGCACCTTCTTCGACATGGACATCTACAACGACGACTACATCCTCGCCACCGGGACGGCGAACGGGACGAGCGAGAAGAGCCTGGCGAAGGAGCGCGAGATCGGCCTCAAGCAGCGCCAGACCTTCCAGCGCGCGGTCAAGGCGGGGGTGAAGATGGCGTTCGCGACCGACGCGGGCATCTACCCGCACGGGACCAACGCGCGGCAGTTCGCGACGATGGTCAAGTGGGGAATGACGCCGCTCCAGGCGATCCGCGCCGCGACGACGGGGGCGAGCGAAGCGCTCGCCCGGCCCGATGTCGGCGGCCTCAACCCCGGCCAGTGGGGCGACATGATCGCGCTGCCCGGCGATCCGCTCGCCGACGTCACGCTGCTCCAGAACGTGCCGGTGGTGATCAAGGGCGGCGCGGTGGTCAAGGACGCGCGGCACCGGTAGCGTGCTTGACCGGTCGCGACGAGCCGATAGGTTGAGGCGAGCTTAACGGGAGCCGCGCCATGTCCATCGCCAAGACGATCGCCCTCGCCGCCGCGCTGAGTGCCGCCGCGACCGCGCACGCCGGCCAGCGCTTCCGCCTGACCTATACGACCTCGGTCGACGCGACGAGCGGCCCGGCGGCGCGGGTCGACGCGTTCCTGACCACCGACGGCGGCCAGTTCTATGGCCTGCCGGGCTACGAGGTGACCGACATCAGCGGCCGGCGCACGGCCATCGCCACCGGTGCCTTCGCGGCGATCAGCTTCGACCCGACGACATTCGACGACGAGGTCTTCTACCCTAGCGACGCCAGCGGCCACTATGTCGACAGCTTCGGGCTCGATTTCACCGCCGGCGGCACGACGTACACCTTCTACCGGGGGCCGGGCGACTTTGCCTACCACGAGTTCGACGGGTCGACCGGGCGGATCGTCGCCGACGCGACGGTGACGCTGACCCCGCTCGCCGGTGCCGTCCCCGAGCCGGGGTCGTGGGCGTTGCTGCTCGCCGGCTTCGCGCTGGTCGGCGGTACGATGCGGCGGCGCGCCACCGTCGCCGCCCGCGCGACCGCCCTTTCCTAGCGCGCGGTGAGGTCGGCGGTGTCGACCTCGTCGCTGTGGACCGCGAAGCTCGACAGCGTCGCCGGGCCGAAGGCCGTGGTCAGCGCGGTGTCGGTCGCGTCCCGGCCGCGCGCCATCAGGATCCGGCCGATTCGCGGCGTGTTGTGACGCGCGTCGAAGGTGTGCCACTCGCCGCCGAGGTAGACGTCGAACCACGCACTGAAATCCATCGCCGCGTCGATCGGCGCAACGCGGATATCGCCGAGGTAGCCGGTGCAGTAGCGCGCCGGGATGTTCATGCACCGGCACAGCGTGACCGCGAGGTGGGCGAAGTCGCGGCAGACGCCGACCTGCTCCTGGTGGGCGTCCCACGCCGTGCGGGTGGCGCGCGCATGGGGATAGCCGAACTTGATCCGGTTATGCGCCCACGCGACGATCGCCTCGACCCGCGCCCAGCCGGGCGCGACGTGGCCGAACAGGCTCCACGCGGTATCGGACAGGCGGTCGGTCTCGCAGTAGCGGCTGCCGAGGAGATAGACGAGAATATCGTCGGGCAGGTCCTCGACCGCGTGCTGGACAGCGTCGGGCGATTGCCGGTCGGGCAGGCCCGAATCCTCGACGACGAAGTCGCACGATAGCGTGATCCCCCCGGCCGGCACGATCAGCCGCGTGCAGGTGTTGCCGAACGCGTCGAGGTAATCGTACATCGGTACTTCGGGCGTCGTCGTCAGCCGGTGCGGCGTCGCAAGATCGCGGTGGCGCGATGGATGGACGCTGAGCATCGCCATCATCGGCGTCGGCGTTTCGGCGGCGAAGCTGATGTCGTAGCCGCAGCGGATCAGCATGTGGTTTCCCCCGGTTCGGTATCGGCTTCGACGGTGACCGTTACGGACACGTCCATCCCAACGTCGCTGCCGGGAAATCCGGTCCATGTCCCCGACAGGGGAACCGCCTGATAGGGATCGCGGGCGACAGCCACGCGGATAAGGCCGCGATTTCCGACGATGCCGTTGGTCGGATCATACTCGACCCAGCCCGAGCCCGGCAGGAAGATGTGCACCCACGCGTGGGTATTGCCGCCGCCGACGCGCGTATCGCCGACATCGGGGTTGTAGACGTACCCCGAGACGAACCGCGCGGCGAGGCCGAGCGCGCGCACCGCCTCGATCATCAGCACGGCGAAGTCGCGGCACGTCCCCGTCCGCCGGGCGAGCGTGTCGAGCGGCGACTGGGTGCCGGGCTCGCTACGGCCGACGTAGGTGAAGTCGCGGTGGATCGCGCGCGTCATCGTCTCGAGCAAGACGGTCGTCTCGATCCGTCCCTCGTCGCCGATGAAGCCGCGCGCCCACTTGTCGACGATACGCTCGGGGTCGTGGTGCTGGCGCTCGATCGAGCGGATCAGGTCGGGCATGTCCTCGGACGAGTAGGTGAACGGGTAGCGCCGGGCGTAGGTCTCGAGCGCGAACGGCTCGACCGCCGACGGCCGGTGGTCGAGCGTCGCGTGGGCGGCGATGTAGAGGTGGCTGGCGGTCCCCTCGAAGCAGGCGACGGCGACGGCGTTGCCGAACACGTCGTGGAGCCAGCGGACCTCGGCCGGCGGGGGATCGATGTCGATTCGCGCGTCGAGGAGCTGCTGGTCGTAGCTTTCGAGCGGCCGGACCATCAGCCGATGGTCGCCGAAGGTTACCGGCTGGCGGTAGGCATAGGTCGTGATATGCGCGATGGACAGGACCGGCATGACGATTCCGCAACTGCTCGACGATGACGAACCCGAACCAGCCGCGGTCGTCAACCCGGACGGCAGCTCGCCGTTCCTGCTGATCGGCGATCACGCCGGCCGGCGGGTGCCGCGCGCGCTCGCCGATCTCGGCCTGGCCGACGCCGAGCTGGCGCGGCACATCGGCTGGGACATCGGCGTCGCGGCGCTGGGCGAGGTGCTGGCACGGGCGCTCGACGCGGTGTTCGTCCACCAGCGCTATTCGCGGCTGGTGATCGACTGCAACCGCGCGCCCGACGCGGTCGATGCGGTTCCCGCGGTCAGCGACGGCACGGTGGTGCCCGGCAACGCCGGCCTCGACGCGACCCGTCAGGCGGCGCGGGTCGCAGCGGTTCACGCGCCGTACCACGCGGCGATCGCGTCTGAGATCGGCCGGCGAACGGCGCTGGACCAGCCGACGCGGCTGGTCGCGCTGCACAGCTTCACGCCGGCCTTGCGCGGAACTGCGGCTTCGGGCGGGGTCGCGGTGCCGCGACCGTGGCACTGTGGCATCCTGCACGATGGGGCGAATGACGGCCTCGCGCGGGCGCTGCTCGCCGCCCTTCGTGCCGAGGGCGGCCTCGTCGTCGGCGACAACGAGCCCTATGCGATGGACGGGATCGATTATACGATCCCGCGCCACGCCTTCGCGGCCGGCTTGCCGTACGCCGAGATCGAGGTGCGGCAGGATTTGCTGGCCGACGACGCCGGCGTCGCGGGGTGGAGCGCGCGGCTGGCGCGGCTGCTTGGCGGGGTGGACTGATTCGCCCCGCTTGCGGACCGGCCGACCCCTCTCCCGCTTGCGGGAGAGGGCGAGAGACGGCGCTGCAGCGCCGGCCCGGGGTGAGGGTGTCGGCTGGCCGGCGACGACGGAGGCTTCCGCACCGGGTGAACGGCCGCCGTCGTCGCTGGACCGGCGTGGAGAACACCCTCACCCGCCGCGCTGGCGCGCGAGTCGCCTCTCCCGCAAGCGGGAGAGGGAAGGCACATGCCGCTGCGCCCGCCGGTGCCATCGCACCACGGAGTCCAATGATTTCAAGCCCTTGACCCGGTTCCTGATCCCGTCCGGTCGCGACGGTGGGATCCGGGACAATCGGCAAAGCGACGTGCGGACACCGGCAGTTCGTGCGGTCTCTTAGGCCGCCAGCCGGTGTTTTGCGCCAAGTACGCCTGGGTAGCCGATGTTCGACCGTGGCGGTCGAACCGGCATCCGCACGTCGTCGAAACGTCCCGCCCCGGTGACCCCCGGAGCGCGTCGCTTCCCACCCGAGCGACGGCACTGTCATGCCGCCGCCGGGCATCGACTCAGCTATGCGGCGAAATCCTACTTTGGAAGCATATTTTTGGCGCAGGTCGGGATGCGGCGGACCGTGGTTCCGGGGCTTCCCGCGCGGCGCTTGACTCATCCTGACGCGGCCCCACATAAGCCGGACCGATTTACTCCGCTTTAAGGACCGCGTTTGCTCCGCCTGACCAACCTCGCCGACTATGCGGTGGTCGTGATGACGGCGGCGGCGCGCTGCGACGGTGGTTCGCTGTCGGCGGCGTCGGTCGCGGCGCGGACCAGCATTCCCGCGCCGACGGTGGCCAAGATCATGGGGCTGCTCAAGCGCGGCGGGTTGCTCGCCAGCTCGCGCGGGGTCGCCGGCGGGTTCCGCCTCGCATCGGTTCCCTCGGCGATCAGCGTCGCCGACATCGTCGAGGCGGTCGACGGGCCGATCGCGCTGACCAACTGCCAGCACGGCGAGGTCAGCGCGTGCGCGCTCGAGGGCAGCTGCACCGTCCGGCCGCACTGGAAGCCGATCAACGTCGCCGTCCGCGCCGCGCTCGCCGCAGTGACGCTCGCCGACCTCGCCGGGCCGGCTGCCGCCGTGCGCCCGCGGGCCAATGTTCTCGAGGTGACCGCGTGACCGACCAGCTGGCCCCCCTCGACCGCGATATCGCGCCGTTCCGCAACGAGGCGGCGTATGCGGCCGTCGACGACCTTGCGGCGTACAAGTGGGGCTTCGTCTCCGACATCGAGTCCGACCTCGCGCCGAAGGGCCTGAGCGAGGATACCGTCCGCTACATCTCGGCGCAGAAGGGCGAACCGGCGTGGCTGCTCGACTGGCGGCTGAAGGCGTACCGCCACTGGCTGACGATGACCCCGCCCGACTGGGCGAAGCTGAACGTCGCGCCGATCGATTATCAGGACGCCTATTACTACGCCGCGCCGAAGGCGAAGGCGACGATCGGGTCGCTCGACGAGCTCGATCCCGAGATCCGCCGGACCTACGAGAAGCTCGGCATACCCATTGCGGAGCAGGAGGTCCTCGCCGGCGTCGAGGGGTCGCGCCGCATCGCCGTCGACGCGGTGTTCGACAGCGTCTCGGTGGCGACGACGTTCCGCGCCGAGCTGACCCGCGCCGGCGTCATCTTCCGCTCGATCAGCGAGGCGGTGAAGGAGTTTCCCGACCTCGTCCGCAAGCACCTCGGCACCGTCGTCCCGCCGCGCGACAACTTCTTCGCGTGCCTCAACAGCGCGGTCTTCTCGGACGGGACGTTCGTCTACATCCCCGAGGGCGTCCGCTGCCCGATGGAGCTGTCGACCTATTTCCGGATCAACGCCGCCAACACCGGCCAGTTCGAGCGGACGCTGATCGTCGCCGACGCGCGGAGCCACGTCAGCTACCTCGAGGGCTGCACCGCCCCGATGCGCGACGAGAACCAGCTCCATGCCGCCGTCGTCGAGCTGATTGCGCTGGACGACGCCGAGATCAAGTATTCGACGGTGCAGAACTGGTATCCGGGCGATGCCAACGGCGTCGGCGGAATCTACAACTTCGTGACCAAGCGCGCGCTGTGCCGCGGCGCGCGGTCGAAGGTGAGCTGGACCCAGGTCGAGACCGGCAGCGCGATTACATGGAAATATCCGTCGTGCGTGCTGAGCGGCGAGGGCTCGATCGGCGAGTTCTACTCGGTCGCGGTGACTAACAACCGCCAGCAGGCCGATACCGGGACCAAGATGATCCACCTAGGGCGGAACACCCGCTCGACGATCGTCAGCAAGGGCATCTCGGCCGGCCGCTCGGACAATACCTACCGCGGCCTCGTCCGCGTCGCCGCATCGGCCGACAACGTCCGCAACTTCACCCAGTGCGATAGTCTGCTGCTCGGCGACCAGGCCGGCGCGCACACCGTGCCGTACATCGAGGTGCGCAACCCGACCGCGCAGATCGAGCACGAGGCGACGACGTCGAAGATCAGCGACGACCAGCTGTTCTACGCGACCTCGCGCGGGCTGAGCCCTGAGGACGCGGTCGCGCTCATCGTCAACGGCTTCTGCAAGGAGGTTTTGCAACAGCTGCCGATGGAATTCGCCGTCGAGGCGCAGAAGCTGCTCGGCATTTCGCTGGAGGGGAGCGTCGGCTGATGGCGGCGCTGTACCAGGAAGATTTTCATGCCTGGGCGGTGGATCAGGCGGCCAGGCTGCAACGACTGGCCACGGAGCGCGTGAACAGCGAACTCGATCTTGAGAATCTGGCAGAGGAAATCGAGTGCTTGGCGGGCAGTGATCTTCGCGAACTGATGGTGCGCCTCGAGCTCCTGCTCGTCCATCTGCTCAAGCTCACTTACTGCTTCTACCCTGATCCGCGGAAGACTTGGATTAATTCGGTCCAGGCGCAGCGCGGCAGTCTTCGCCGGCTGTTCGCGCAGAGTCCGTCGCTCCGGCGGCTCGTTCCCGAAATGCTTGAGAACGCGTACGAAAGGGCACGGGAGCAGGCGGAAACCGAGACGATCGACCTGTCGATGGAACCGACGCCAACTGAAAACCCCTATCCCGTGGCCGACCTGCTCGATCCGGCTTACATCCCCGAACCGCGGGTGCGGCTGTGACCCGCGCCGCCGTCGTGGCCCTCCTCGCCCTCGCGGCGTGCGACGCCGCGCCGCCGCGGCCGTCGGTCGCCGGGGTCGAGGGACGGGCGAAGGTCGACGCCGCGACCAAGGCGTGGTCCGACTGCCTCGACACGACGGTCAAGGCGCAGGCGACGCCCGAAACGCAGGCGGCCGACGCCGCCGACACCGCGTTCAAGACATGTACGCCGAAACGCGCCGCCCTCGTCGCCGAGGTCAGCCGCTTCCGCCGCCTCGGCGAGCCGAACGAGACGTCGATCAACAACGCCGCCGTCGCCGAGGCGTCGGTCGCGGCGATCGAAACCGACCTCCGCTCGCAGACCGAAGTCACCGCGGTCAGCTGGAAGCTCGACCACGACAAGGACAATTGAGTTGCTCGAAATCACCGATCTCCGCGCCGACATCGACGGCAAGCCGATCCTCGACGGCCTGACCCTGACGGTCGGGGCCGGCGAGGTCCACGCGATCATGGGCCCGAACGGCGCGGGCAAGTCGACGCTCGGCTACGTCCTCGCCGGCCGCGCCGGGTACGAGGTGACCGGCGGCAGCGTCACGCTGGGCGGCGTCGACCTCCTTGCGCTCGACGCGCACGAGCGCGCCGCCGCCGGGCTGTTCCTAGGCCTACAGTACCCGGTCGAGATTCCGGGCGTGTCAAACCTGACCTTCCTGCGCACCGCGCTCAATGCCCAGCGCCGGGCGCGGGGCGAGGCGGAGGCGTCGGGGGCCGAGTTCATGCGGCTGGCGCGGGCCGAGGCCGAGGGCTTCGGCCTGTCGCTCGACATGCTCAAGCGGCCGGTCAACGTCGGCTTCTCGGGCGGCGAGAAGAAGCGCAACGAGATGGTCCAGATGGCGGTCCTTGGTCCGCGCGTCGCCGTCCTCGACGAGACCGACAGTGGCCTCGACATCGACGCGCTGCGGGTCGTCGCCGATGGGATCAACCGCGGTCGGTCGCCGGCCCGCGCGACGCTGCTCATCACTCACTACCAGCGGCTGCTCGACTATGTCGTCCCCGACCGGGTCCACGTCCTCGTCGCCGGCCGGATCGTCCGCAGCGGCGGGCCCGAACTCGCGCGCGAGCTCGAGGCGAGCGGCTACGCGCTGGACCAGGCGGCATGACCGCGCTTCCCACCCGGCGCGACGAGGCGTGGCGCTACAGCGACCTCGCCGCGGTCGAGCGGGCATGGCCGCTCGCGCCTGCCGCGACCCTTGCGATCGGTCCCGGCGAGCACGCGACGCGGACGATCGTGCAAGACGGCGGTAACGCCACGGCGGTCGACGCGCTCGACGTGACGATCGCTGCGGGCGGGTCGCTGACGCTCCACATCCTCGCGATGGGCGGCGATTTCGGGCGCGTCGCGGTCGACGTGACGCTCGGCGACGGCGCGCGCTTCGACCTCGGCGGTGTCATCCTGGGCCGTGGCGATGCGGTCCGCGAGATCGTCACCACCGTTCGTCACGCCGCGCCGAACGCGACCAGCCGCCAGGTGATCCGCACCGTCGTCGACGACCGCGCAACGGGGAGCTACCTCGGCAAGGTCGCCGTCGCGCGTCACGCGCAGAAGTCCGACGCGGTCCAGTCGATCAAGGCGCTGCTCCTCGCGCGCGGCGCGACGGCGAACGCCAAGCCCGAGCTCGAGATCTTCGCCGACGACGTCAAATGCGCCCACGGCGCGACGGTCGGCGAACTCGACGCGAACGCGCTGTTCTACCTCGCCAGCCGCGGCATCGCGCCCGCCGAGGCGAAGGCGCTGCTGACCGAGGCGTTCATCACCGACGCGCTCGCCGGCGCGCCGGAACTGGCCGAACGCGCCATCGCGTGGCTGCGGGCATGAACGCGATGCTGCCAATCACCATCCCCGCATGGGGTGGAGGGACGTCGCGCCGCGCCGATTTTCCGGGGCTGGCCGACGGCTGGGCGTACCTCGATTCGGCCGCCACGGCGCAGAAGCCGGGCGCCGTGATCGATGCGATCGCTTGCGCCTACGGCCCGGAATACGCGACCGTCCACCGCGGGGTCTATGCGCGGTCGGCGACGATGACCGAGCGCTACGAGGCGGCGCGCGCGAAGGTCGCCGCGTTCATCGGCGGCGCGGCCGACGAGATCATCTTCACGCGCGGCGCGACCGACGCGATCAACCTCGTCGCGCAGAGCTGGGGCAGTTCGCTCAAGTCGGGCGACCGCATCCTGATCTCGGCGCTCGAGCACCATAGCAACATCGTCCCGTGGCAGCTGCTCCGCGACCGGACCGGCATCGAGATCGATGTCGCGCCGCTGACCGCCGACCACCGGATCGATCTCGCCGCGCTCGAAGCACTGCTGACGCCGCGGACGAAGCTCGTCGCGGTGACGCACATCTCGAACGTCCTCGGCGGCGTCACCGACATCGCGCGGGTCGCCGCCGCCGCGCACGGCGTCGGCGCGCTCCTTCTCGTCGACGGCTGCCAGGCCGCGCCGCGGCTGCCGGTCGATGTCGCCGCGCTGGAAGCCGACTTCTATGCTTTCTCGGGCCACAAGCTCTACGGCCCGACGGGCATCGGCGTGCTGTGGGGCCGCCGCGAGCTGCTCGCCGCCATGCCGCCGCGCGACGGCGGCGGGGCGATGATCGAGACGGTAACCTTCGAGCGGTCGACCTATGCGCCGCCGCCGGCGCGGTTCGAGGCGGGGACGCCGCACATCGTCGGCGCGATCGGGCTGGCAGCGGCGATCGACTATGTCGAGGCGATCGGCCGCGAGGCGATCCACGCGCACGAGACGGCGCTGGCACGGGCGGCGCGCGAGGCACTTCGCGGGATCAATTCGCTGACCCTGTTCGGCCCCGAGGAGTCGGCCGGGATCGTCAGCTTCGCGCTCGCCGGGGTCCATCCGCACGACATCGGCACCATCCTCGACGAGGGTGGGGTGGCGATCCGCGCCGGGCATCATTGCTGCCAGCCGCTGATGCGCGTCCTCGGCGTGCCGGCGACGGCGCGGGCGAGCTTCGCTGTCTACAACGACCTGTCGGACGTCGACCGCCTGGTCGACGGCGTCCGCCGCGTAACGAGGATTTTCGGATGAGCGAACGCAACTTCGCGGTCGAGGAAGTCGATGCCCCCGCCGTCGTGGCGAAGGCACCGCCGGTCGGGGGCAGTCGCGACTATCTCGACGGCTTCCTCAGCCAGCCGCCGGCGACGGTTCCGGCCGACGCTCCCGGCGGCGAGGTGTACGACGCGGTGATCGCCGCACTGCGCGACATTTTCGACCCCGAGATCCCGGTCAACATCTACGACCTCGGCCTGATCTACGACGTCGACATCGACGAGGGCCATGTCGTCGTGACGATGACGCTGACGACGCCGCACTGCCCGGTCGCCGAGACGATGCCCGGCGAGGTCGAGATGCGGGTGACGACCGTCCCCGGCGTCGCCACCGCCGAGGTCAATCTCGTCTGGGATCCGGCGTGGGATCCCGGCAAGATGAGCGACGAGGCCAAGCTCGAACTCGGGATGCTGTGATGGAAGCCTTGCTCGATGCCGTGACGCCGGCCGCCGCCGAACCCCGCGTCCGCCGCCCGCGGCCGCCGCCGATCACCGTTACCCCTGCAGCGGCGGAGCGGATCGCCGACCTGATCGCCAAGGCTCCCGAGGCGGCGGCCGGCGTCAGGCTGACGACGCCGAAGCGCGGCTGCTCGGGGCTCGCCTATTCGCTCGCCTACGTCACCGCGCCGGCGCCGGGCGACGAGCCGGTGGCGACGCCGGGGGGTACGCTGTTCATCGATGCCGGAGCGCTGATGTACCTGATCGGCAGCGACATGGACTGGGTCGAGGACGACTTCGCCGCCGGCTTCGTCTTCACCAATCCCAACGCCAAGGGGCAGTGCGGCTGCGGCGAGAGCTTCACCGTGTGACCCGCGGCCGGGTCGCGGCGGCAGCGCTGCTGCTGGCGCCCGGCGGGTGCATCTCGACCGTCGTCCACACTGCCGCGACCGTCGTTACCGCGCCGGTCCGCATCGTCGGTGCGGGGATTGACGCCGTAGCGCCGAGCCAGCGCGAACGCGACCGCCGTCGCGGCAAGCGCGAACGCAGGGCGGCGGCGCGGCGCGAAGCGGCCGTTCGGCAGCGATGAGCCCTCGGGCGGCCGTTAGACAAGATTACGGCGGCGGCACCCGGCCGCCGCCGTGTCGCCTCAGGCGGCGACTGCGCGCCGGTGCGCCCGGCGAAGCGCGCCGCCGACGAGGCCGAAGCCGGCGATCATCATCGCCCACGTCGCCGGCTCGGGCGTGCCGGTGAAGCCGCCCGCGTCACCGAAGAACACGTTCGGGCCCCAATAGCCGTCGGTAACGTCGTTGCGAGTGTAATTGAGGAAGAAGGCGTTGGTCGCGCCGCCGGTCAGTTGCCAACGATTGTCGTTATAGACGATCGACGGATCGGTGTGGAAGCCGGGATCGTTCCACGTGTAGTTGTCGCCGACGCTGACCCCGGCGACCTCGTAGTCGCCCGGAGTAAGCGTGATGGTCGGCACAGTGACATAGCGGAAGTGGCCGAGCACGGCGTAGGTATTGGTCACCGTCGCGCTGGCGAGCTGGGTACCGGTGGTCAGACAGCCGGCAGTGTCGCAGCTGAACAGCGCGACCGAGTTGTTATCGACCTGGCCGTTGGTCGGATCGGCGTAATAGCCGAGGCCCGACACTGTAACCGTATTCAATACGGTGAAACTATTGGCGAAATTCCAATTGTTGTTGTTGAATGAATTCGCCGGGGTGTCGAACTCGAACGCCGGGCCGGCGAGAGCCGGGGCGGCGGCGAGGCAAGCCCCAGCGGCGGCGACGAGCAAGGATAAGCGATGCATCATAATCTCCCCATCAGCCGACGCGAAGAAGCACGGCCAATAATTGCCAAAGGACCGATCAGTCACGATCGATCAAGCTTTTCGCAATAATTATGCCAAAATGCTAACATATTGAAAATGTTAATGAGGCAAATCGCTTCATCGCGTCGATTGTAAGATTTCCCGACACTTGTGAGCGTCACGCCGGACCGGCGTCAATCGATCTGCAACCAACGTCGGTATTGAACCACGGTGGCCTGATTCGCTGCGAACAACAAGAGGCTGGCCGGCGATACGCCGGCCAGCCCCTCGGCTTACGGTCTGAAGACTTACTGCGGAACGGTTGGCGAGTTCGGCGTACCGTCGGTCGGCGTCTGGACCGGAGCATTGCCCGCGGCCGACGAGGTATCGGTCATCGGTGCCTGAGCGCCTGAGTCCGACATCGCCTGGCCGCTCGCCGGCGGGGTGGTCGCCGAAGTACCGGCGGACGCTTGCTGAAGCGATTTCTCGTTCAGTTCGCGTACCGCCGCCGAGCCACCGTCGGCTTTACCGCTATCGGTCCTGGCGTGGCGATGATGGGTCGTCGTCGTCGCATTCGCGGCAGTGGCGAGCCCGGCGGCAAGCGCTGCAAAGATCATGAAGTTGCGCATCTTAAGTACTCCTTGGAGTTGGTCGCCGAAGCGATCCCCGCGTCGCACCAACGTCGAACGGCACGGTTGGTGCCCCACTTATTGTGGCGTCGTCGACGCGCTGCCCGGTGGAGTCGAACTCGACGTACTGCCCGGCGACGTGCTGCCGGATGAAGTGCTGCCGGGCGACGTGCTGCCCGGGGATGTGCTTCCCGGCGCGGTCGAACCCCGGCCGCTCGACGATCCGGTCGACGATCCAGTGGTCGATCCCGGCATCGACATGCCCGACATGCCCGACGATCCCGAAGTCGAACCGCCGGCGCTGCCACCGGGGGTCGACTGGCTGGCCGACCCGCTGGCCGAACCGCTCGGCATCGATCCACTCGATGTGCTGCCCGATGACGAGCCTCCGGACGGTGCGGTCTGTGCAATGGCGGTCGTCGCCAGCAAGGCAGCGGAAACGGCAATGATGGTCTTCATCGTGGTTCTCCTCGATTCGAAGTCTAACGGGGCGGTGGGTTGGTCGTCGGCGTCGTACCCGAGACGCCGGTGGTAGTCGGCAGGCCGGGCTGGCCGGTGACGGCGGGGGTCGTCGCGCCACCGGGGGCCAGCGTCCCGACGCGACCGTCGCCGATGGTGCCGGCGGTGGATGCGCCGATCGGCGGGGTGACGCCGGTCGACGGCTGCGGCAACGCACCGGGCGAGGTCGGCGACCCCAATCCCGCCGGCGCGG
>CAHJWT010000027.1 GCA_903643075.1 Sphingomonadaceae bacterium
CGGCGCGGCTCGCGGCCGCGCTCGACCGTCTCGCCGCGGGGCCGCCGGCGCTCCGCGCGCGCGCCGACGCCGTCGTCACCGCGCCGCTGGGCGTCCTCCTCGACCAGACGCGGTCGCTCCTGCTCGCCGCCCCGGTCACGCGCGCGACACTGCCCGCCGACCTCCGCGCCGACTGGATCGGCACGAACGGCATCGAGCGCGTCGAGGCCTTTCCCGCCGGCGACGCGGGCGACAACGCGACGCTCGAACGCTTCGCCGCCGCGGTCCTCGTCGCCGCGCCGCACGCAACCGGCCCGGCGATCAGCACCCAGGCGGCGGCGCGGACGATCGCCGGGGCGTTCGTCCGGGCGAGCATCTATGGCCTCGCCGCGATCTCGCTGCTGCTGTTCGCCGTCCTGCGCTCGGCGCGCGAGGTCGCCTTCACGCTCGCCCCCGTCGTCCTGTCGGGTTTCCTGACGCTGGCGACGTGCGTCGTCATCGGTCAACCGATCAACTTCGCCAACATCATCGCCTTCCCGCTGCTGTTCGGGGTCGGCGTGGCGTTCCACATCTACTTCGTCATGGCGTGGCGGAGCGGCGCGTCGAGCCTGCTCACCTCGAGCCTCGCCCGCGCCGTGCTGTTCAGCGCGCTCGCCACCGGCACGGCGTTCGGCAGCCTGTGGCTCAGCCGCCATCCCGGCACGGCGAGCATGGGCAAGATCCTGATGATCAGCCTCGCGTGGACGCTCGTCTGCGCGCTGATCTTCGAGCCGGCCCTGCTCGGGCCGGCGAAGCGCGAGCGGTGCTAGACGCCCGCCTCGCGGCGCAGGATGTCGTTGATCCGCCCCTGCCAGCCGGCCCCGGTGCCGCGGAAGTAGTCGAGCACCGCCTGGTCGAGGCGGATGGTCAGCTGGCGCTTCGGACTGGCCGACCTGGGCCGGCCGGGCTTGGTCAGGGTGCCGTTGGCGGGGCGGATGACCTTGCCGCCAATGCGTAATTCCGCACGGGCATAGGCCTCAGCGGGCCAAGGCGGGGCGTCATCAGGATCTACCCAGTCCGACATGAAGTCGCTCCCGTTCTTCCGCGTTGCATTTCCTCAGCGAGATAACCCGGCGTCCTCCCTCGCGCGACGTCCAGATCACCATCACAATCGTGTTGTCGATGAAGCCTATGGTAGCCCATCGCTCTTCGCCGTAATCGCGCCGGTCGTCGATAAACGTCAGGCTGTCGCCGTCGAACCTTTGCGACATCACCGAAATCAAGTCCGCGTTCGCTTAACGTCTTAAGCCGCTTGGCCTCGGCCCACGAGTACTGCACCGCCCTGCCTTCCAATCTTGAGAAACACTATCCCCATTTCTCCAGTTGGCAGGGTGGAACGAGGCTCGACCTAATCATTCTTGTAACGCCAGAAACTATCTACGTCAAGCTTGGGCCGGTACGATCAATTCTTCAGCTTCGCCTCGTCGGCCGCGTTCAGCTTCGCCGCCAGTGCCGCCGCGCCGCCGGCCTTGACCGTGCTTGCGAACTCGCTGCGCTGGACGGCAATCTGGCTGACCCCGTCGGCGAAGACGTCGATGATGCGCCAGCCACCCTCGGCTTGGTGGAGGCGGTAGTTGAGCGGCGTTGTCGCATCCTTCGCGACGAGCTTGACGTGGACCAGCGCGTCGCTGCCGCGGGTGTCGACTTTCGGCTCGACGACGAACTTCTCGCCGTCGAAGCTCGCGAAGTTGACGGCGTAGGTCAGCGCCGAGTGGCGGCTGAACGCCTCGGTCAGCGCCGCCCGGTCGGCCGGGCCGGTCGTCGCCCACCCCGGGCCGGCGACGAGGCGGGTCATGCCCGGCAGGTCGTGGGTCGCCTTGACCAGCGGCAGCAGCCTCGTCGTCCGCGCGGCGAGCGACGCGCCCTTGCCCGTCTGCATCGCCGCGATCAGCGCGTTGTTGAAGTTGCCGACGACGGCGGCGGGATCGCTCGCCGCGGCGGCGGGCGCGGCAAGGACGACGGCGGCGAGGGTGGCGGCGCGGAACAAGCTGGTCTCCTTCGTGACGTCGCCGCCCGTGAACCTGTACGGGCGAACGCGGGATGAACGCCGCGCGAAACGTAACATCGCGACCCCGCGGCGCGAAAGCCACACTATGGCACGATCAAGACACTCTCGGCGCGACCGGGGTTGCCGCACCGCACCCTTTTCAGTAGCCGACCGGTTGACAGACGAAGGGTAGTCGATGCGATTGGTACTTGCCCAGCCCCGGGGCTTCTGCGCCGGCGTGGTCCGTGCGGTCGAGATCGTCGACCGTGCGCTGCAGGTCCACGGCCGGCCGGTCTATGTTCGTCACGAGATCGTCCACAACGCCCACGTCGTCGAGCAGCTGAAGGCGAAAGGGGCGATCTTCGTCGAGGAGCTCGACGAGGTGCCCGACGCCGCGCTGACCGTGTTCAGCGCCCACGGCGTCGCCAAGGACATCGTCGCCGAGGCCGAGCGCCGCCGCCTGCCGGTGATCGACGCGACCTGCCCGCTGGTGACCAAGGTCCACATCCAGGGCCGCCGCTACGCCGCGCGCGGGCGGACGATCGTCCTTATCGGCCACGCCGGCCACCCCGAGGTCGACGGCACGATCGGGCAGATCGACGCGCCGGTTCACCTCGTGTCGACCGCCGCCGACGTCGCCGCGCTCGCGCTGCCACTTGATACGCCGCTCGCCTACGTCACCCAGACGACGCTGTCGGTCGACGACACGCGTGGCGTGATCGAGGCGTTGAACGCGCGCTTCAGCGACGTCGTCGGCCCCGACGTGTCCGACATCTGCTATGCGACGCAGAACCGCCAGACCGCCGTCCGCGACCTGTGCGCCAAGGTCGACGTGCTGCTCGTCGTCGGCGCGCGGAACAGCTCGAACTCGAACCGCCTGCGCGAGATCGGCGTCGAGATGGGGGTGCCGAGCTACCTGATCGCCGACGGGTCGGCGCTCGACCCGGCGTGGGTCGCCGGCGTCGCCACGGTCGGGCTGACCGCTGGCGCGTCGGCCCCCGAGGAGCTGGTTCAGGGCGTGATCGGCGCGCTCCGCGCTCTCGGCCCGGTCGACGTGACGACGATGGCCGGCATAGAGGAACACCAGTCGTTCCGCCTGCCGCCGGGGCTCGAACGCGCCACCCCCGTCCGCCGCGACGCCGAACTGGCGTCGGCGGGCGCGAGCGTCTAAGGACCGCCGATGTCGCTTCCCCTCGCCCCCCTCCTCCGCATCGGCACCTATACGGTCGCCCAGCACATCAAGGGCGGGAAATACCCGCTCGTGCTGATGCTCGAGCCGCTGCTCCGCTGCAATCTCGCGTGCCCCGGCTGCGGCAAGATCGACTATCCCGACGCGATCCTCAACCAGCGCCTGAGCTACGACCAGTGCATGGCCGCGATCGACGAGTGCGGCGCGCCGGCGGTGTCGATCGCCGGCGGCGAGCCCCTCCTTCACCGCGACATGCCGCGCATCGTCGAGGGCTATATCGCGAAGAAGAAGTTCGTCATTCTCTGCACCAACGCGCTCCTGCTCAAGAAGAAGATCGACAGCTACCGGCCGTCGCCGTGGTTCACGTGGTCGATCCACCTCGACGGCGACCAGGGGATGCACGACCACGCCGTCGACCAGGACGGGACGTACGATGTCGCGATCGAGGCGATCGAGCTGGCCAAGGCGAAGGGCTTCCGCGTCCAGGTCAACTGCACCGTGTTCGACGGGGCGTCGTCGGAACGCCTCGCCGGCTTTTTCGACGAGATGAAGAAGCGCGACGTCGAGATCACGCTATCGCCGGGCTATGCCTACGAGCGCGCCGCCGACCAGGAGCATTTCCTCAACCGCGAGCGGACCAGGACCTTCTTCCGCGACGTCTTCCGCCGCGGCAACGGCGGCAAGGACTGGGCGTTCACCAACTCGCCGCTGTTCCTCGACTTTCTCGCCGGCAACCAGACCTACGAGTGCACGCCGTGGTCGATGCCGCTGCGCACCGTCTTCGGCTGGCAGAAGCCGTGCTATCTCGTCGGCGAGGGCTATGTGCCGACCTTCGCCGAGCTGATGGCGGGGACCGACTGGGACCAGTACGGCGTCGGCAAGTACGAGAAGTGCTCGAACTGCATGGTCCACTGCGGCTTCGAGGGGACGGCGGCGACCGACGCTATCCGCCACCCGCTCAAGATGTTCGGCATCGGCCGTGGCGGCGTCCGCACCGAGGGGCCGATGGCCCCCGACATCGACCTGTCGCACGCCCGGCCGGCGCGCGAGACCTTCTCCGACCACGTCGAGCGCGAGCTCGAGCGGATCAAGACCGCCGATCCCGACGGCTACCGCCGGGTCCAGCGCGCGGCCTAACTAGGGCGCGACCGGTGCGGCGGCGAGCGCGCGGCGGTCGGCGCGCGCGGCCCACAGGCACGCGGCGAGGATGACGACCGCACCGGCCCAGACCTGCGGCCGCACCGCCTCGCCGAAGACCAGCCAGCCGAACAGCGCCGCCCACGGCAGTGCGGTGAACTCGAGGATGCCGAGGATCTGGACCTCGACCCGGGCATAGGCGCGCGCGAGGAGCTGGATGCCGATGTTGCCGAACGCGCCGGCGGCGATGAACCACGGCCAGCTCCCCGGCACCGGGAGCGGCTGGTGCCACGCGAACGGAGCGAACAGGATCAGCGGCACGACCGTCCCGCTCAGCGTCAGCCGCGTCGCGCCGTCGCTCGCCGCCCGCGCGCGCATCGCGACCGCCGACAGCGCGTAGGTCAGCGACGCCGCGAGGACGGCGGCGAGCGCCGGCAGCCGGTCGCCGGTGAAGGCGGGTGCCCCCTGGACGGTCACGACGACGCCGGCGAACCCGAGCAGCCCCGCGCCGAGCACCGGGCCGCGCATCCGCTCGCCGAGGAACAGGTGCGCGAGCGGCGGGATCATCAGCGGCGCGGTGAACGACAGCGTGATCGCCTCGGCGAGCGTGAGCGTGTGGATGGCGACGAAGAACAACCCCGCGGTCAGCGCGATCAATGCGCCGCGGAGGAGGTGGCCGCGCGCCATCGCGCGGGTGAAGCGCGGCGCGCCCTGGCTCCACCAGACCAGCGCGGCGATCGTCGCGCCGGCCAGGTAGCGCCCGAAGACGACGAACAGCACCGGATAGGCGAAGCCGAGCCGCTTGACCGACGCGTCGAGGGCGCACAGCGCCGCGATCCCCGCGGCGGCTTGAACATAGGGGACAGTCCGCGACACCTCAGCGCGGTAGCCGACCGCCGCCGGGCGCGCCAGCCGCGCCGCGGCGGAGCAGGTCCCGGCCCGGTGAACTGGCCCGGCGGCAGGCCGCGGCGCGACTGGCAGCCGGATGAGGGCGTCCGGCGACGCTGCCGCTAGACGGTAAGAACGATCTTGCCGCCCCCGCCCTTCTCGAGCATCTCGTGGGCCGCGGCGACTTCGGCCAACGGCAGATGCCGGCTGATCGGCAACTGAAGCCTGCCGTCACGCACGTCTTCCGCGATCTCGCGCAGCGTGAACGGGTCGGGCCGAGCGAACACCCGGCCCACCGCGACCTCGGGAAACCGCCCCGCCAGCCCGTCGGGGAGCATCGACGCGTAGCCGAACTTGCCGCCGCGCTTGACCTTGGCGAAGAGCTTCGCGGCCGTTTCGCCACCGACCGTGTCCGCGACCCCGTCGACCGCGTCGAGGCGGGCGATGGCGTCGTCGTCGTCGAGGGCCAGCACGAGGTCGGCGCCGAGCGCCGCCGCTTCGGCCACCTGCCGTCCCCGGACGCCCGCGATGACCGTCGCCCCGAGTTTCCTGGCCGTGTGCACCGCGACGCGGCCGACGCTGCCGAGCGCACCGGTGACGAGGATGGTCTGGCCGGCCGTCGCCTGGGTCGTCAGCCGGACGAGCTGCTCACCGGTCATCGCCACGAGCGGGATCGCCGCCGCGTTGATCGGATCCAACCCGTCCGGCAGGCGGGTCGCGATCGCGGCGGGAACGGCCACGTACTGCGCGTAGGTCGCGTCGGCCAGCGCGAGGACGCGGTCGCCCGGCGCGAAGGCGTCGACCTCGTTCCCAACCGCCCGCACGACCCCGCTGACGTCCTTGCCGAGGATCGCCGGCAGCGCGAGCGGAAAGTCCTTCTGCCGCGCGCCGGACCGCACCTTCCAGTCGATCGGATTGACGCTCGTGGCGACCGCCTCGATCAGCAGCATGTCCGGGCCCATGGCCGGCTCGGGCACGTCCACCTCGAACCGCAGGACATCCGGCCCGCCATAGCCATAGATCCGAACCGCCTTCATCGTCCTGCCCTCGCCTGCGCGGCCCGCCGCGCGTATCCAACGCACCTCGCGGACAAACGGCCGCGTCGTCGCCCCCGCCGGTCTGGATCAGCCGGCGACGAGCAGCTGCCGCAGGTCGCCGAGCACGGCGTCGAGCCGGTCGGCGAGCTTCGGCTCCGGCGTGTCGAGCCAGGCGATCGTCGCGTGGGCGAACGCCGCCATCCCGGTCCGGGCCGCGAGCACAGCCGGCTGCGCTTTTACGCCACGCCCCCGGAGCGCGTCGGCGAGCGCATCGGCGAGCACCTCGAGCTTGGCCAGCTCGCGCTCGTGGAGCGCGGGCGTCGACGACACCACCGCCTGCCTCGGTTCGGCGAAGGGCCGGTTGCCTTCGAGCAGCGGCACGGTCGACCGGAAGGCGAAGAACAACGTGTCCAACGGCCCCAGCGCCGCAGGCGCGCCGGCGACCGCCGCGGTCAACGCCTCGCGCAGCACCGCCTCGCCGCCGAACAGCGTCTCGCGCTTGTCGGGGAAGTAGCGGAAGAAGGTCCGCTCCGTGACGCCGACGCGCGCCGCGATCCCGGCAGCGGTGGTCCGGTCGTAGCCGCGCTCCTGGAACAGCTCCAGCGCCGCCTGCTGAAGGCGGTCACGCACGCTTTCTAGGCCGTTCCGATCCGCCACGCTATCCTTGTCAGTCTCTGACACGATACCTATGTCAGTCTACGACACGGGCCTGCATATTCCGTCGGGCAAACCCAAGGGACTTATTATGCGCATATTTCTGACTGGAGCGAATGGCTGGATCGGCTCGGCGATCGCGCGCGACCTTCTCGCCGATGGCCATCAGGTGGTCGGCCTCGTGCGATCCGAGGACAAGGGACGGGCGTTCGCCGCCGCGGGCGGTACGCCGTTGATCGGTTCGCTTGGCGACTTCGACCGCATTCGCGACGCGGCGGGTAACGCGGACGGTGTCGTCCACACCGCCTTCGGCCTCGACCTCACCAAGGTGAAGGAGATGGCCAAGGAGGAACGGCATATGCTCGATGCCGTCGGCGAGGCGTTCGCCGGCACCGATCGGCCGATCATCGTCACCGGCGGCGTCCTGCTCACCCCGCCGGGCGAAGTCTTCCGCGAGGACGCCCGCCCGCCGATCCCGCCCGAGTTCCCGCGGGCGTCCGAACAGTCGGCGTTCGCGCTCGCCGACCGCGGCCTGCGCGCTATGGTGGTGCGTAATCCGCGTTCGGTGCACGGGCAGGGCGAGACGCACGGCTTCGTGCCGATGCTCGCGGCGATCGCGCGTGAGAAGGGCGTCTCCGCCTGGGTCGGCGAGGGCGACAACCTGTGGCCGGCCGTGCATCGGCTCGATTGCGCGCGCGTCTATGTCCTCGCACTGGCGCGCGGCCGCTGCGGCGAGGCCTATCACGCCATCGCCGAGCAGGGGGTGCCGTTCCGGCTGATCGCCCAGGCGATTGGGCGCCAGCTCGGGCTGCCGTCGCGGTCGATCACCGCCGGCGAGGCCGAGGCGCATTTCGGCGGCATCGCCATGTTCGCCGCCGGCAACGGCCCCGCATCGAGCGAGCGCACGAGGGAGGTGCTCGGTTGGGCGCCGCGGGAGCCGGGCATCGTCGCCGACATCGAGCGGCCCGACTACTCCGCCTGAGCCTCGTGCTCGGCGCGGCAGCGTCAGGCTTTCCGCATCGCAGTCGACCCTATGGCGGATCGAGCCATGAAGACGCTTCCCTTCCGCGACCATGGCGAGCCTGCCGCCGTGCTGCGGCTGAAGGTAGCCGCGATCCCGGAGCGCCCACGTTCGCGAAGCTCGCCGCCGACGGCCGCTTCGTCCGTGCCGGTCGCCCGCATCTTTCCGCTCTAGCAATGGCGAGGCGCGATGGAGGTTAGCCTGCAGGGACACTCGCTCGGCAACCTCGTTCTGCTCCCGGCGTAGGGCGGCTCGGGCCAACAGTTCCCGGCTGCGCGGGCTGGCCAGCAGGTCAGGCTCCGATCGGCGTCGCCGGCGCGGAGCTGGTCGAGCGCGGTCTCGTCCTTCTCCGGTCCGACGTTGGTCGGACATGCTGAGCTCCTCAGCCAGGACACGCCGCACACCGCGGCTGGCGTCCGCCGTCGCTCGGTACAGGCGATCGGCTAGCCGCCCGGCTGGAAGGATACCGGGTTGTCGAACCGACTGTCGATAATGACGAGAAGAGGCCAGACGCCCATGTGGCGATGGTCAGCGTACCGCCGACGTTCGCAGCTCGCTCGCGACAACGCGTCAACAGTCTCATTGCGCGGCAAGACGAACGAGCGGCGGAACTAGAGCAGTGCCGTCCTCGCCGTGAATGACCGAGATTAGTGCATTTGCAATATGCTGCTGATGCTTGTTAGTGCCTGATCGAGACGCGTTGATTAATTTCGCCGAATACAGATTGTTGGTGACGGTCGAGTACTACCAGACGGACCTGTTCGCCGAAACGCAAGTAAGGCGTCGGCGGCAAGCGTGATGACAAGCGGTCGAGTGCCCGCCGTTCGGCGATGCAGCCCGATCCAACGTCGGCAGCGACATCGTTGGCGACAGTGCCCGAGCCGATAACGGTGCCGGCGCATAGATCGCGGGTGAGCGCGGCGTGCGCAATCAGCTCGCCGAAACCGTAGGTCATGGCACTGCCGTCGGGTCGGCCGAACCTCTCGTCGCCGCGACACACGTGAAGAGCCAGGCAAACCCGTCCGTCGCGCCAGGCATCGCCGAGTTCATCGGGGGTGACCGCGACCGGCGACTGCGAGGATGGAGGCTTGGCCTGCAGGAACCCGAACCCGCCCTTCATCTCGCCCGGGCCGAACGCTCTGAGGCTCCAGTCGTTTATGATCATGATCAGCTTCACGTGCGCGAGCGCGTCGGCCGGCGTCACTCCGAGCGGCGTGCGGTCGAGGATGACGCCGTATTCGGCCTCGAAATCAATATCGTCTTCCTCGGAACGGAAGGAAACATCCTCGCATGCCGCATAGAAGTGGTCGGAAAGGCCTTGGTACATAAGCGGCGGATCCTCCTCGGTCCGCTTCTCGTAGCCCCATGCGTCGGCGAGGATGTGATTATGGGCGAGGAACGCCGACCCGTCGATGAACTGCCACGCGCGCGGCAGCGGGGCCAGCATGGCCGCGGCGTCGAATGTTTCGGTACGAGCCCAGCCATCGGCATCGAGGCGATCGTATTCGGCGCGAAGCTGCGGTTCGACTCTCGACCAGTCGTCGAGCGCAGCCTGCAGGGTGGCGGCGGCTATCGCGTCGACGGCATGGGCCAAGTCCCGCGAGACTAGCACCAGTCGGCCGTCCGCGGTGTCGCCGGGGCGCGTGGCGAGTTTCACTCGCCATCCCCTTGCGGACCGCGACCGACATAGGTGTAGAGCGGATCGTCGGGACCGCGCTTGCCGTAGAGGAAGTCGGCGGCGGGGTGTTTCGCCCAGAACTTCTCCGTCTCAGGCTCGACCCGGCTCCAGTCGAAGATGACGTTGCGATGGACGATCGCCCAGCGACCGTCGCGCCGCGCGAAGCGGTCGAGATAGCGACCGCCGATCGTCGCGTCGGTCCCGTCGGTCATCTGGCACCACGCCACATGGTAGCTTTCGACGAACGCCTCGTCGGCTGTCGCGAAGTCGGCAAGGATGTTGGCCACGACGTGGTGCATGCCCTTGATCGGTGATCCGGGCTTCGGCCGGGTGAAGCTGACGACGTCGATGAACTCGGTCGCCAGTCCGTCGAACACGCCGTGGCGCTCGGTCGCGCCCGGGTGGTAGCAGCTGTGCGCCAGCTCCGCGTCGGCCCTGTCGCCGGCGCGGGCGCGGCGATAGAGCACTTCGGCGATAGCCTGCTTCGAGAGCAGGCGGTCGAGATCGTCCATGGCGGGTCCTTTCAGGCGGATAGGTTCGGGAAGGCGGCCGCGCGCGCCGCCAGCGCGGTACGACGGATCCGTTGCCGTACGCGTCCCGGTCAGCACGGCAGGCGCGGCGCGACGGGTGCCGGCGGCAGTGATCCGTGACCAATCGTATACGATATCGCGATGCTGGATCAGCCAGCGGCCGCCCGATCGTCGCATCGTATCGAGATAACGGCCGCCGATATCGAAGGCGGTCCAGCCGTCGGCGTCGGCGAACTCTTCGTGAGCGACATGGTAGGTCTCTGAGAACCAGTCGTCGCCAAGCCGGTCGAACAGCATGTTGGCGACGACGTGTTGCTTGACGCGGCACTCGGGTCCATCGCGCATCGACGCCTCGAGCCGATCGAGGAAGCCGTGCATCAACCCCCGGTACGTGCCGTGGTTGTCGGTCGCGTCGGGCGGGTGGCAGGCGCGCATCAGGGCGAGGTCGAAACGGTCAGCGCCGCGCGCACGCGCAACGAGCAGGTCGGCGATCTCGCTCTTGTCGGCCAGATCGCTCGCGGCGCTCACGCAACCTGCTCCGCGACGACCATTGCCTCGATGGACCCGATCCGCTCGACCGTACACCTTACGACGTCGCCGACGCCAAGCAGCCGCGGCGGCTTGAGACCCGCGCCGGTGCCCTTGGGCGTGCCGGTAGCAATAACGTCGCCCGGCTCGAGCGTGCAGACCGTCGAGAGATAGGCGATCTGGTCCCAGCAGTCGTGGATCATCTCGGCGGTCGAGCCGTCCTGGCGAACCTCGCCGTTGACCGTGCAGGTGACCCGGAGCGCGTGTGGATCGCCGACCTCGTCGGGGGTGACCAGCCATGGTCCGAGAGGTCCGTGGCTGTCGAACGACTTGCCGAGCATGATTGTCGGGCTGCGCTTCTGCCAGTCGCGCGCGCTGACATCGTTGCACACGGTGTAGCCGGCGACGACGCGGTAGGCGTCCTCGGCCCGCACCCGCCGCGCCCGGCGACCGATGACGATGGCGAGCTCGGCTTCGTAGTCGAGGTCGGCGACCTCAGGCGGCATCAGGATCGGCGCAAACGGGTCGTTGACGCACGACGGCAGCTTGGCGAACCAGCGCTGGAACACCGGCGGCACGTAGGTGGGATTGTACGCGAGCACCTCGTCGATGTGGCTCTGGTAATTGGCCGCGATAGCGAAGAACTTCGCCGGCCGCGCCACCGGCGAGTGGAGGATGACGTCGGCGAGCGGAATAGTCGTGCCGCCCGCCCGCCGGGCGCGGCCGAGGGCGTCGGCGGCGAGCAGCCCTTCGACTGAAGCGAGCCCGAGCGCGGCGGCAAGGTCGACGACCTTGTCGCCCTCGACGCGCCCCAGCGAGCGACGGCCTGCGTAGCTAAAGTTGGCCAGCTTCACGACGCGCGCGCCGCCAGCTGGTCGACCAGCCGCGCACGGAACGCCTCCGCCGTCATGTAGGTCGGATTGACCAGCGCCGCCGCCTCGGTCCCGGCCCAGATCTCCTGGTCGGTCTTGGTGAAGTCGATCGGCACGCCATAAGGCTGGCTGACGTGCCACGGCGTATGGACATAGCACTCGACGGTATTGTCCTCCGGGTCCTTGAAATAGACCGTCCAGCTGTTGCCGTGGTCGAGGGTCCAGATCTTGCTGATCCGCGGATCGGCCTGCGCCGCGTCGTGCAATTGGCGAAGCGCGGGGAGATCGTCCATCAGGAACGAGATCTGCGCGACGGTCGACGGCGACCCCTGGGCGCGGCCCCAGGCGAGAAGTAGCTGGTGATGCTCGTCGGGCGACATGGTCATGAAGCGGATCGGGTTCACCTCGGTGCGCTCGTCGGTGACCACGAAACCCATGAACGAGGTGTAGAAGTCGCTCATCCGATCGATGTCGATGACCTGGATGCCAACGTGGTTGAGCGAGAAATTGGGTCGGTTCACAGGGTGATCTCCACGAGATGGGGCGCGGTCGCCGGGCCGGTCAGGCGGTCCGCGAGGTCGTCGATCAGGCGTGTCAGACCGGCTGCGTCGCGCGCCGTGCCGAAGACGTAACGGTCGGGGCGGACGATGACCGCCGCCGCGCCGCTCCCGGCGAGCCAGTCGGCCAAGCGGCCGCCGAGGTCGTCGCCCTTGTCAACCACGATCGTCCGGCCGCCGGTCGCCGCCCAGCGATCGGCAGCGGCGCGGTCGAGATCGGGCGCGGCCAGTGCGACCACGGCGAAGCGACCGCCCAGTTCGGCGTCGAGCGCCGTCGGCGGGTCCGTCCCCGCGATCATGAACTCGGGCAGTCTCGCGCCGCCGGTCGCCGGATCGATCAACCCGGCGCGGATCGGCGGGACGACATCGGTCATCGCCGCCGGCGTCGCGACGCGCTCGGCCTCGATTGCGCGGAACTCGGCGTCGCGTGCCGCCGCGCGCGTTGAATCGGTGATGCACACCGCCGCCCCCGCCTCGACCGAGGCGGCGACGATCGCCCGTACGTGCGGCTCGCGTTCGACCTGATAGCTGTCGAGCACGGCCGGTGACGCGACGCCGTCGACGACGAGGCGGAGCTTCCAGATCAGCTGCGCCGCGTCGCGGATGCCGTGGCACATGCCTTGCCCGAAGAACGGCGGTGTCTGGTGGGCGGCATCTCCGGCGAGGAAGACGCGACCGCCCCGCCAGCGGTGAGCAATCAGCGCGCGGAACTTGTACACGGCCGCGCGAATGAGTTCGACATCGTCCGGGTCGACCCATTCGCCGATCTCGCGCTTGAGCCAAGCGTCCGAGGTGACGAGGGCATCGGGTTCGTCGGGCTCAAGGCGGTATTCCCAGCGACGGTGATCGCCGACGCTCGGGATCAGCGTCGCCGGGCGGGCCGGATTGCAGACCATCAGCGAATAGCGGCCGTCGCGGACTTCGGGCGGAATGGCATAGGCATCCGGCCAACGCATCGGGCCGCGGACAAAGGTATCGACGACCAGCCAGCGCTCCTCGAACCCGATATCGTCGAGGCCGATGCCGAGCGCCTTGCGTACCGGGCTCGACGCGCCGTCGCAGGCGAGCACGTACGGCGCGCTGAGGACCAGGTCGGGACCGTCGGGCGGCGCGATGGTCACGCGGCAGCCGTCGTCGCCCTGCGTCAGCGAGCGCAGGTCGTGACCAAGCCGCACCGCGACGTTCGGAAAGCGCGCGAGGTTGCGCCGCAGGATCGCTTCGAGCTTCGGCTGATAGAACAGGTTACTCGGATGGGCCGCACGCGCGTGCGCCGGGCCGGGACTGCGAAATGTCCGGATCGGCCTCAGGTCGGCGCCAAGATAGACCGAGCCGCCCAGAGGCCGGCTGGCGGCGGCGGTTTCCTCGCCAAGCCCGATCGAGCGGAAGATGCGCATGATCTCGGCATCGAAATGGATGGCTCGAGGCAGGCTGTACGGCTCGACCTCGCGGTCGAGCACGATCACGCGAAGGCCTGCCATGCCGGCGAGATTGGCCGCGGCCGCACCGACCGGCCCCATTCCCACGATAATCAGATCGGCTTGCACGCGCTCGAACCGTCCGCCTCTTTACGGTGTCGACGAGCTATCGTGATCGGCTATCCCCGGCAAAGAGCATTGCGGATCGATCCCATAACCCTGCCTTATAGCGCGGGAGTGGCGACCGCCCCGGGCATGGTGGCACATTGGACGCGGACGAGGTCCATCACCGCGCGGGCGCCGGGCAAAAGCGTGCTGTGTTCGCGGAAGGCCAATCCGACCTCTTCAAGCGGAAAGACGAAATCTGTCGTCAGCGCCACGAGCGCCGAGCCGGTGCGAGCGCTGAGCAAGGTCGCGGGCGCGACCGTCACGAGATCGCTCCGCCGGATCAGCGAATCGAAGAAGACGATGGTGCTGACATCGATTACCGCCGTCGGCGGCGGCAGCCCGGCATCGAGGAACGCAGCGTTGACGATGGCGCGATGGGAAGCGGGAAAATCCGGTATCAGCCACTGGAACCGGGCGAGGTCCTTGAGCGAAGACCGCGCCTGATCGGTCAACGGGTGGTCCTCGCGGACCACGACGACCGGCCCGGTCCGCAGCAGCGGTGCGAAGCTCAGGCCCGGCGACCGTTGCTCGGCCGGAAGAAGCAGGACGGCGAAGTCGAGTTCCCCGTCGAGCAAGGCGCGGCCGAGTTCCGACGAAAAGGCGACGCGGAGCTTGAGCCGCAGGCCGGGGTGGAGACGCATGGTCGTCTGCGCGACCTCGCCCATCATCTCGGTCATCGTCGGAATGACGCCAATGACGATGGTCCCGCGGGTCATGCCGCGCTGGGCGTCAATCTCGGCCACGGCGCGCCGCATTTCGCTGTCGATCATCTTGGCGTAGCGAAACAGCGTCTTCCCGAACGGCGTCGGCACGACGCCGCGCGGATGCCGGTCGAGCAAGGTTACGCCAAGCTCCTGCTCGAGCGTGGTGATCGCCTTGCTCAACGCCGGTTGCGAAATATGGACGGCTTCCGCCGCGGCGAGCATCGTGCGATGTTCGACGCACGCGACGAAGTAGCGAAGAAAGCGGGTATTCATCCGCGTATCCCGGCCGGCAACATGCATATTCCCGTGAAAACGCCGACTTCCTATAAACCCATGGAATAGCTCGCCGCCAAGAATTCAATTTCGCCGAAACTCTCAAGCCGTCACCTCTGCCGCAACGACAGAAAGGGAGGGCGACTTGACACACTCACTTCGAGGTTTGCGGCTGCCGTCGGTCGTCTCGCGGATCGCGCTCGCCGGGGCGCTGGCCGGCGCGGGAAGCGCGACCGCCCAGACGACATCAGCCCAGGGGTCGACCGCGTCCGGGCAGGACGCATTGACGACGGTCGCGGGTACTCCGAGTGCGCTGCCCCAGGTGGCGAATGGCGGCGACGGGGCCACTCCCCCGGCGGCGGCGGATGCGGCCGGCGGCGAGATCATCGTCACCGCGCAGAAGCGATCCGAGCGGCTGCGCGACGTGCCGATCTCGATCTCGGTGGTCAACAACGCCTTGCTGGCCAGCACCAGTTCGCGCAACCTGAACGAGCTGACGGGGGCTGTCCCCGGCGTCCAGTTCAACGGCAACGGCGGCGGCGGGCGGACCTATCTCAGCCTCCGCGGCACGACCGGTTCCGCGCTCAACACCGGCGATGAGCCGGTCGCGATCTACATGGATGACGTCTATCTCGCGCGCGGCGTCACCATCGGCACGCAGGATCTGCTCGACGTCGGCGCGATCGAGATCGTGCGCGGGCCGCAGGGCACGTTGCAGGGGCGCAACGCGACTGCCGGTGCCATCCTGATCCGTAGCGCCGATCCGACCGACCGGCTGGAGGGCTACATCACGGCGGGGATCGAGGATCCGCTCGAGTATCGCGTCCAGGGGGCCGTGAGCGGCCCGCTCGGCAGCGGCTTCGAGGCCCGCGTCGCCGCCGGATACGTCAACGCCGACGGCTTCGGCCGGAACCTGTTCGATGGCAGCAGCATCGGGGGAAGCGAGAGCGCGCAAGGCCGCGCGATCGTCACCTACAAGAGCGACAATCCGTTCACCGCGCGCGTCGCAGTCGATTATTCGTCGGTCCACAACAATGCCGCGCTGTTTCGCGGGGCCGCGACCACCTTCAGCGCGACCCCCGGCGCTCTGGTCAAGGCGCCGACGCCGACTGTGCCGCTGCCGGCCGACCAGCTCGCCGCGATCTACAGCGATCAGTACAACCTCAATCCCAACACGCGGACCCGCGTCATCACCGACGGCCTGTCGGCCAAGCTTGGCTATGCCTTCGACGGGGTCGATCTCATCTCGGTGACCGGGTATCGCTATGCGCATGTCCAGGGGACCAACAACAGCAGCGGGTTGAGCACCGCGCCGAAGCAGGGGTTCAACTTCAACAATGACAGCAGCAACGAGGTCTCGCAGGAGGTCCGGCTTCAGTCGTCGGGCACGCGGCGGTTCTCTTGGATTCTTGGCTTCTACTACTTTAATGAAGGTCAGGATTACGCCGATACGATCTATAACACCATGTTTACGACACCGACATCGACGGCGTCGCTGTACTTCGGACATCAGGACACGTATTCGTACGCCGGTTTCGCCGATGCCACTTACAGTCTCCTCGACAATCTCCAGATCATCGGCGGGGTGCGCTACACCGACGATCGCAAGACGCTGAACGGCGGCATCCAGGTGATCAATCTCGTGACGAACGCCGTCACCAATACCCCCTACGTCCCCGGCCCGACTTCGTGGCGGTCGACCACGTTCCGGGTCAAGGCGGTGTATCACCCGGTCAGCAACATCATGCTCTTTGCCGGCTACGGGACAGGCTTCCGCGCCGGCGGCTTCAACGACTTTGCGGTCCAGGCACCTTATTCACCCGAACGCAACAAGTCGATCGAAGCCGGCATAAAGGGCGACGTGTTCGATCGGCGGCTGAGCTTTTCGGCGTCGGGCTATCACA
>CAHJWT010000028.1 GCA_903643075.1 Sphingomonadaceae bacterium
AAGCCGCGGTCGCGCGCGGCGGGCCGTACGCGCTCACGCTTCCTGCGTCAGCCACAGCCGCGCCAGCCGCGGCCACAGCAGGGTGAGGCCGAGGCCGCCGAGGATCAGCCCGGCGGCGGCGAGCTTCCACGCCGGCAGCGGCTCGCCGAGAAAGGCCGCCGCCGCGCCCATGCCGAACACGGGCACGAGCAACGACCACGGCGCGACCGTCGCCGCGGGGTAACGGGTCAGGAGGAAGCCCCACGCGCCGAAGCCGAACATCGTGTTGCCGACCCCCTGCCACACCGCCGCCGCCCACGTCGTCCAGCCGGCCGCGGCCACCCCGGCGGCGATCGCCGGCCAGCCTTCGCGGAGCAGCGACAGGACGAACAGCGGCGGCACGGCGAATAGGCTCGCCCAGACGACGTAGGCGAGCATGTCGATCCCGACCGCGCGGCGCTGGACCATGTTGGCGCACCCCCAGCTGAACGCCGCGGCGAGGACGATCCCGATGCCGGCCAGCGTCGTCGTCCCGCCGCTGTGCGCCGCGATCACCCCGATGCCGCCGGCCCCAAGCCCGAGCGCGACGAGCTGGATCGCCTTCAGCCGTTCGCCGGTGAAGGCGAGGGCGAGACCGATGGTGAAGAAAACCTGGCTCTGGACGATCAGGCTCGCGAGGCCCGGCGCGATGTGTCCGGCGATGGCGATGAACAGCAGGCCGAACTGGCCGACCCCGATCAGCACCCCATAGAGCGCGAGCTCGCGCCACGGCACCGCGGGTCGGCGCAGGAGGAAGACGCCGGGCACCGCGGCGAAGGTGAAGCGCAGCGTCGCGAACAGCAGCGGCGGCAGGTGATCGAGCCCGAGGCGGATGACGACGAAGTTGGTCCCCCATACTACGACGACCGCCAGCGCGAGGAGCGCATGGCGCGGGACGAGCGCGGCGGTCATCCGACGGCGAAGCGGCGCGGCAGCGCGAGGGTATGGAGAGCCACCGCGGTTCCCGCGAGCGCCAGCCCCATGACGCCCGCCATGGGCCGCGGCGTCCCGTCGTGGAACGCGCCAGCTATGGTCGCCGCAACCGCGCCGACGGCATAACTGACCGAGCCGATCAGCGCCGAGATCGCTCCGGCGCGCAGGGGATCGATGGCGAGTGCGCCGGCGGTCGCGTTCGCCGCGATGAAGCCGAACGAGGTCAGCGCGACGAACAGCATCGCCAGCAGCGGCCACTCGGCGTTCGCGAAGGCGGCGGCGACCAGGCCGACCCCGCCCACTGCACCGACCAGCGAGACGACCCCGAGGATGCGGTCGCTCGCGTACCGCGCGAGCAGCCCGCGGTTGACCTGGCTCGACCCGATCACGCCGACGGCGATCACCGCGAAGGCGAGCGCGAACTGACGCGGCGTGAAGCCGAACTGGGTGATCAGGACGTCGGGCGAAGCGGCGATGTAGGTAAACAACGTCGCGCCGTTGAGCGCTCCGGCGAGCAGATACCCGACGAGCCGACGCTGGCTGAGCAGCGCCGCGAACGAGCCGAAGATGGTTTCGCCGCCGGCCTGCGCCGCGGTCGATGCCGAGCGGCTTTCGGTCAGCCGCATCGCGACCGCGACGCCGATCACCGCCGCGACCGCCGCAAGAACGGCGAAGATCGCGCGCCACGAGGCGAAGGTGACGAGCCACGCGCCGATCGTCGGGGCGAGCATCGGGGCGACGCCGAGGACCAGCGTCAGCAGCGACAGGATGCGCGCCGTATCCTGGTGGTGGTAGCGATCGCGGACGATGGCGCGCGCCACAACCTGCCCCGCGCAAGCGCCGAGCGCCTGGGCGAACCGCCCGGCGATCAGCCAGTCGATCCCCGGCGCGACGGCGCAGCCGAGCGAGGCGAGCAGGTAGATGGCGATGCCAACGAGGAGCGCCGGTCGCCGCCCGAAGCGGTCGGACATCGGCCCGTAGATCAACCCGCCCACCGCCATGCCGACGAAGAACGACGACATGCTCCGCTGGACGGTCGCCGCGTCGGCGCGGAAATCGTGGCCGATCGCCGGCAGGCTGGGCAGGTAGAGATCGATCGACAGCGCGCCGATCGCAGTCAGGCTGCCGAGGAGGAGGATCGAGCCAAGCCTGGGATGCGCCGCTGGAGCCGTCGCCGCGGCATCGACCGCGGGTTGCGCCACGGCGGCGTCGGGATTAGCGATGGTCATCGCGACGCCTGTACCGGCGATTGCTGCGCTGCAATAGCAGTTTTGGGGAGTGACGCGCGATGACCGCGATCAACGACGTGACCGACCTTACAGTCGACGGCGACATCGGCGTCCTGACCGTCGATTCGCCACCGGTCAATGCGCTGTCGGCGAACGTCCGCGATGGCCTGGCGACAGGGATCGCGGCGGCGATCGCCGATCCGGCGGTTCGGGCGATCGTCCTCGTCTGCGCCGGCCGGACATTCATCGCCGGGGCCGACATCAGCGAGTTCGGCAAGCCGCCGCGTGGCGCGGCGTTCCCCGAGGTTCAAGCGGCGTTCGAGAACAGTCCCAAGCCGATCGTCGCCGCGATCCACGGCACCGCGCTCGGCGGCGGGCTCGAGATGGCGCTCGTCTGCCATTACCGCGTCGCCGTCGCGTCGGCGAAGTTCGGCCTGCCTGAGGTCAAGCTCGGTCTGCTCCCCGGCGCCGGGGGCACCCAGCGCCTGCCGCGGCTGGTCGGCGCCAAGGCGGCGCTCGACATGGTCGCGACCGGCAAGCATATCGGCGCGAAGGCGGCAGCGGCCGCGGGACTGATCGATGCGATCGTCGACGACCTGCAGGGTGGCGCGATCGAGTTCGCACACCGTATCCTCGCCGAAAGCCTGCCGCTGACCCGCGTCCGCGACAAACCCGTCCTCGGCGTCGAGGACGGCATGTTCGATGCCTACCGGGCGGCGAACGCCAAGGCGTTCCGCGGCTTCGAGGCACCGGCGGCGAACATCGCCTGCATCGAGGCTGCGACGACACTGCCGTTCGACGAAGGCATTGCCTTCGAGCGCAAGCGCTTCGTCGAGCTGATGAGCGGCCTCCAGTCCAAGGCGCAACGCTACGTGTTCTTCGCCGAACGCCAGGCCAACAAGGTCGACGGGCTCGATCCCGATGCGCCGCTCCTGCCGGTCGGCAGCGTCGGCATCATCGGCGCCGGTACGATGGGCGGCGGCATCGCGATGAACTTCCTCAACGCCGGTGTCCCGGTGACAATCGTCGAGACCAGGCAGGACGCGCTCGACCGCGGCGTCGCGACGATCAGGCGCAACTACGACAACACCGCCGCCAAGGGGCGGATCACCGCCGCCGACGTCGACGCGCGGATGGGGCTCCTGACGCCGACGCTCGATCTCGACACGCTGTCGGCCGCCGACCTGATCGTCGAGGCGGTGTTCGAGAACATGGACATCAAGAAAGAGGTGTTCGGCAAGCTCGACCGCATCGCCAAGCCGCACGCGATCCTCGCGTCGAACACCAGCTACCTGAACGTCGACGAGATCGCAGCGGCGACGTCGCGGCCCGAGAGCGTCATCGGCCTGCATTTCTTCTCGCCGGCCAACGTCATGCGCCTGCTCGAGGTCGTCCGCGGCGCGAAGACCGGCGGCCAGGTGCTTGCCACCGCGATGGCGACGGCGAAGACGATCGGCAAGGTCGCGGTCGTGTCGGGCGTCTGCGACGGCTTCATCGGCAACCGGATGCTCGGTCAGCGCCAGCAACAGGCGAACCAGCTTATCGTCGAGGGCGCGCTGCCGGCCGATGTCGACCGCGTCCTGTTCGACTTCGGCTTTCCGATGGGCCCCTTCCAGATGGCCGACCTCGCCGGGCTCGACATCGGCTGGTCGGCCGAAACCTCGAAGGGCGCGACGATCCGCGACCGGTTGTGCGAAGCGGGGCTGCGCGGCCAGAAGAACGGCCACGGCTTCTACGACTACGACGCGCAGCGGAATCGGACGCCGTCGCCGGTCGCCGAGAAGATCATCCTCGACTATGCCGCCGAGCGCGGCGTCAACCGCCGTCAGATCGACGACGCCGAAATCCTCGAGCGCTGCCTCTACCCGATGGTCAACGAGGGGGCAAAGATCCTCGAGGAGAAGATGGCGCAGCGCGCGAGTGACATCGATATCGTGTGGGTCAACGGCTACGGTTGGCCGGTGTATCGCGGCGGTCCGATGTTCTGGGCCGACAGCGTCGGCTTGCGGACGATCGCCGACAAACTGGCGCACTATGGCATCGAACCGGCATCGCTGCTCACGCGGCTCGCGAACGACGACAAGGGCTTCACCGGCGCGGTGTAACCTTTTGCGGCGCTGCTGCGTACCTGTTGACGTAGTTGCTTTGCGAGGATCGATGTCCGCCGTTACCCGTCGCACCGTCGTCAGCCTTGCCGCCGCCGGCGCGGTCGTCCTTCCCGTCGCGCGCGCGCTGTCGGGCCCGCACGGCAAAGGTACGTCCGAGCGCTTCGAGGTCAACCTGACCGAAGCGCAGTGGCGGACGAAGCTGTCGCCGGCGGCATTCCTCGTCCTCCGCCAGGAGGATACCGAGCGGCCGTTCACCTCGCCGCTTAACGACGAGCACCGCCGCGGCACCTTCGCCTGCGCCGGCTGCGCTCTCCCGCTGTTCGCCAGCGCGACCAAGTTCGACAGTCATACCGGCTGGCCGAGCTTCTACGCGCCGCTCAAGGACGCCGTGCGGACGCGCGACGACGGCTCGCTTGGCATAGTCCGCACCGAGGTCCACTGCCGCCGCTGCGGCGGCCACCTTGGCCATGTCTTCGACGACGGGCCGAAGCCGACCGGCCTGCGCTACTGCATGAACGGCGTCGCGATGACCTTCGCAGCTGCGACCGCCTGAGGAGAATGCCGTGAAGACTTTGGTGCACGCCGGCCTCGTCGCCGGAGCCGCCGCAGCAATGCTTGCCGCCGCGATGACCGCGCTGCCCTCGGCTGCGGCCGGTGACCCACTCGCCGGCATCGCACCGACGGCAGGCGCACACGTCGTTCCCGCTGCCGCCACCATCCTGCCGGCCGCCGACGCGCCCGGCGTTGCGGTCTTTGCCGGCGGCTGCTTCTGGGGGCTGGAAGGCGTGTTCGACCACGTTGTCGGGGTGAAGAGCGTGACCTCGGGCTACGCGGGCGGCGCGGCGGCGACCGCGCGCTATGAAGTCGTCGGCACCGGCCTGACCGGTCACGCCGAATCGGTGCGGATCGTCTACGACCCGGCCAAGGTCGGCTATGCCCAGTTGCTGCGCATCTACTTCTCGGTCGCGACCGATCCGACCCAGCTCAACCACCAGGACCCCGACGACGGGACGCAGTACCGCGGCACCGTCTTCGCCCAGTCCCCGGCGCAGGCCGACGTAGCGAAGGCGTACATCGCCCAGCTCAACCAGGCCAAGGCGTTTCGCGCGCCGGTGGTGACAACGGTCGAGAGAGGCAAAGCCTTCTATCCTGCCGAGGCGCATCACCAGCACTTCCTGGCGAACAACCCCAACTACCCGTACATCGTCTACAACGACCTGCCGAAGGTCGCCGCGCTCAGGAAGCTGTTCCCGGCGGAGTGGAAGGGCTGACCGGCCGCGCCGGCCGAGTCAGGCGGCCTTGTCCTTGAGCGGTACGCGGATCGGCTCCTTGAGCCCGGTGACGACATCGCGGTCGACGACGACCTCCTCGACCTCCTCAAGCCCCGGCAGGTCGAACATCGTGTCGAGCAGGATCGACTCCATGATCGAGCGGAGGCCGCGCGCGCCGGTCTTGCGCTCGATCGCGCGCTTGGCGATCGCGCCGAGGGCGTCGACCTCGAACGACAGCTTGACCCCTTCCATCTCGAACAGCCGCGCGTACTGCTTCGACAGAGCGTTCTTCGGCTCGGTCAGGATCTTGATCAGCGCGCCCTCGTCGAGGTCCTCGAGCGTCGCGATGACCGGCAGGCGGCCGATGAACTCGGGGATCAGGCCGAACTTAAGCAGGTCCTCGGGCTCGCACTGACGGAGCAGCGCGCCGGTCCGACGCTCGTCGGGCGCGGCGACGTGGGCACCGAAGCCGATCGACTTGCCTTGCAGGCGGTCGCCGATGATCCGGTCGAGGCCGTTGAACGCGCCGCCGCAGATGAACAGGATGTTGGTCGTGTCGACCTGGAGAAACTCCTGTTGCGGATGCTTGCGACCGCCCTGCGGCGGGACGCTCGCGGTCGTCCCCTCCATGATCTTGAGCAGCGCCTGCTGGACGCCCTCGCCCGACACGTCGCGGGTGATCGACGGATTGTCGGCCTTGCGGCTGATCTTGTCGATCTCGTCGATGTAGACGATGCCGCGCTGCGCCCGCTCGACATTGTAGTCCGACGCCTGAAGCAGCTTGAGGATGATGTTCTCGACGTCCTCACCGACGTAGCCGGCCTCGGTCAGCGTCGTCGCGTCGGCCATCGTGAACGGCACGTCGAGGATGCGCGCGAGCGTCTGGGCGAGCAGGGTCTTGCCGCACCCGGTCGGGCCGACGAGGAGGATGTTCGACTTGGCGAGCTCGACCTCGGCGCCCTTCGCGCCGTGGTTCAGCCGCTTGTAGTGGTTGTGGACCGCGACCGACAGCACCCGCTTGGCGTGGTTCTGGCCGATGACATAGTCGTCGAGCACCTTGCAGATCTCGCGCGGGGTCGGCACGCCGTCCTTGGTCTTGACCAGCGCGGTCTTGGTCTCCTCGCGGATAATGTCGTTGCACAGCTCGACGCACTCGTCGCAGATGAACACCGTCGGACCGGCGATCAGCTTGCGGACCTCGTGCTGCGACTTGCCGCAGAACGAGCAGTAGAGCGTGTTCTTCGAGTCGCCGCCATCGAGCTTCGGCATGGGTATCCTTTCGCGCGCTCGGCGCTCACTGTAACGGCATGGCGCGGCGCGGCAACCCCGGCGTCGCGGCAAGCGTCACGCATTTGTCATGCCGGCGACAACGCCGGCTGAACGTTACGCCGCCTTGAGGGTCGCTTCGCCTTCGATCGGGGTCGGCCGCTTGTCGGTGACCTCGTCGATCAGGCCGAAGACCTTCGCCTCGTCGGCCGACATGAACTTGTCGCGCTCCATCGATCGCTCGATGACGTCGAGCGTCTGGCCGGTGTGCTTGGCGTAGAGCTCGTTCATCGTGTGACGGGTGCGGAGAATCTCCTTTGCCTGGATCTCGATGTCGGTCGCCTGGCCCTGCGCGCCGCCCGACGGCTGGTGGACCATGATGCGGGCGTTCTTGAGCGCGACGCGCATCCCCGGCTCGCCGGCGGCCAGCAGGAAGCTGCCCATCGACGCCGCCTGGCCGATGCACACCGTCCCGACCTTCGGGCGGATGTACTGCATCGTGTCGTAGATCGCCATGCCCGCCGTGACGACGCCGCCCGGCGAGTTGATGTACATGAAGACGTCCTTCTTCGGGTTCTCGGACTCGAGGAAGAGCAGCTGAGCAGTGATCAGCGACGCCATGTGGTCCTCGACCTGCCCGGTGACGAAGATGATGCGCTCGCGGAGCAGGCGCGAGTAGATGTCGAAGCTGCGCTCACCGCGGTTCGACTGCTCGATGACGATGGGGACGAGGCCGGCGGTGAGGTCGACGTGGTCGCGGGACATGGCGGCTCCAGGGGCGGGTGAGGGACTTACATCGGCGCGTTGATCGCCACGTTCAACCCCCGCCAACCTGGCGCGAAGATGAACAACTAAGCGAAGTTGACACCCACGACGCGCTTTTCGCGTGGCCCTGGGCCGTAACGACCCCGTGACCTGCCGCGGTGCGGCAGGTCACGGGACGAGCTCAGCCGACAGGTGTGGCCTTCTTCGGTCGCGACTTTCGTGCCGGGTCCGTAACGGGTGCATCGCCCGCGGCCTCTGGTTCGGTTACCTCGCCACCACCAGCGGCGACCGCCGGGTCGGCGGCAACCGTCGGCGCGTTCGACGCCTCCGCCCCGGCATCGGCGGCTTCGACCTGCGGGATGGCCTTTGCCCGACGCTTCGGCGTCGCCACCGGAGCATGGTCGTGCGCGGCGTGGTCATGGCCCGTATGGTCGTGCCCGGCGTGGTCATGGTTGCAGTCCGGCCCGTGAACGTGCCCGGCCGGAGTCTCGTCGTCGCTCTCGATCTCGGCCTGGAGGGCGTCGCGGGTCACCTCGCGCTCGGTCACCGACGCCTTGCCGAGGAGGAAGTCGACCACCTTGTCCTCGTACAGCGGCGCGCGGAGCTGCGCCGCCGCCATCGCATTCTCCTGGAAGTACTTGATAACCTGCTGTTGTTCGGCCTGGCCGTACTTCGCCGCCTCCTGACTGACCAGGCGGTTCATCTCAGCCTGGCTGATCGCGACGCCGTTCGCCTGGCCGATCTCGGACAGCAGGAGGCCGAGGCGGACGCGGCGCTCGGCGATGCGGCGGTACTCGACGCGGTCTTCGTCCGACGGCGCCTCCTCCTCGACCTCGACCTGCTGCCAGATCGCGTCGAACTCGGCGTCGACCATCGACGGCGGCACCGCGAAGTCGTGCGCACTCGCCAGCGTGTCGAGCAGCTTGCGCTTCATGTGCGTCCGCGTCATCGCGCCGAGTTCGGCGGCGACCTGGTCCTTGAGGATCTCGCGGAGCGCGGCGATGCTGTCGATGCCGAACTTCTTGGCGAAGTCGTCGTCGAGCGGAGCCTTCTCCACACTGTCGACCGCCTTGACCGTGACCGCGAACTCGGCCGCCTTCCCGGTCAGGTAGGCGACGTTGTAGTCGGCCGGAAAGGTCACCTTGACCGTCCGTTGGTCGCCGGCGACGGCGCCGATCAGCTGGTCCTCGAACCCGGGGATCAGCTGGCCCGAACCGAGGTTGACCTTCATGTCGCTGCCCTTGCCGCCGTCGAACGCCTCGCCGTCGACGGTGCCGAGGAAGTCGATCGTCACGGTGTCGCCCTTCTCGGCGGCATAGCCTTCCGGCGCAGGGACGAAGCTCCGTGCCTGTTCGGCGAGGCGTTCGACGGCGGCGTCGACCGCCGCGTCGTCGACCGGCACGACCAGCTTCTCGAGCGCGATGCCGTCGATCTGCGGCGCGTCGATCGTCGGCAGCACCTCGACGGCGACGGTGAAGTCGATGTCCTGGCCGGCGGCCGGCGGCGTGGCGAGGTCGATCTGCGGCTGCATCGCCGGCCGCAGGCCGTTCTCGGTGATGACCTGCTGGACGCCTTCGTTGACCGCCTCCTGCACCGCCTCGCCGAGGAGCTGCGCGCCGTGCATCTTGCGGACGAGGTTGAGCGGCACCTTGCCGGGACGGAAGCCGGGCATCTTGACCTGGCCGGCGACCTTGCCGAGCTGCGCGTCGACCCGGGCGGCGAGGTCGGCGGCGGGGATCGACACGCTGTAGGCGCGCTTCAGGCCGTCGTTCAGGGTCTCGGCGATACGCATGGGCGGTCTTTCCGGAAATGGCGTGGTGCGGGCGAAGGGACTCGAACCCCCACATCTCACGATACTGGTACCTAAAACCAGCGCGTCTACCATTCCGCCACGCCCGCGAGGGAAGCGCGGGCTTATACCAGCGGGGGGAGCGGGTGCAATGCCCCTCCCCTCCCGCTTGCGGGAGGGACGAACGACGGCGCATCCGGCCCGGGGGTGGGACCGTCACGAAGCCGCAGCCACTCGCCCTATCCCCACCCCCGGGCCGCGCGTACCGCGCGTCTCTCGCCCCTCCCGCAGGCGGGAGGGGAGACGATGCTACTCCGCCGCCTGCTTGTCGCTCTCCGGCTGCGCCATGTCGCGGTGCATCTTGGCCAGCGCGGGATCGGGCAGGATGTTCGTCATCAGCGCCTGGAACTTGTTCTTGAACCCGGCGACGACATGGTCGTCGTCCGCCATCAGCGCCTTGAATCCCGCCTCGGCGACGGGCGCGGCGTCCATCTTCTTCCCCTCGCCAACCTTGGTGTCGTCCATCCCGGCGCGGTGGAAGAACTCGGTCTCGGTCGCGCCGGGCATCAGCACGGTGACGACGACATCCTGTTCCTTCAGCTCCTCGCGGATCGCCTCGCCCCAGCTGTCGAGGAACGCCTTGGTCCCGTTGTAGACCGACTGGAACGACCCCGGCATCAGCCCGGCGATCGACCCGGTGATGAGAATGCGGCCCGAGCGCCGCGCCGCCATGTCCTTGGCGACATGCTTGACGAGATGGACGGTGCCGACGACGTTGAGTTCGATCATCTCGATCTCGGTGTCGAGGTCGGTCTCGGTGAAGCGCCCGCCGAGGCCGAAGCCGGCGTTCGCGGCGAGCGCGTCGACCGGCCGCCCCGCCGCCGCGATCGCCGCGCGGAGCGTGTGGACGCCGTCGTGCGTGCTCTGGTCGGCGGCGCAGGTCGTGACCGTCGCGCCTTCGCTCTTCAGCGTCGCCGCCGCCGCCTCGAGCCGGCCGGCGTCCTCCGAGTTGATCAGGATGTCGAAGCCGTTCCGCGCGAACTGCCGTGCCAGCTCGAAGCCGATGCCGGTCGAAGCGCCGGTGATGACGGCGAACTGATTATTGGCCATGATGAGTCTCCGGTTGATGGGCTGGCCCGAAAACCGGCGGTGCCGTGTCGCGTTCCGCAACTGTTTCGCCTGTAGATCGAAAGGCTTGTGCCGATGCTCGTCGCCCTCCTGCTCGGGCTTGCCGACGCCGCCGGGGGCTTGCGCGACCTGTGCCCCGACCGGCCGGGGCGGCTGACCCCGGCGTGCATCGTCGACGCCGGCCACCTGCTGGTCGAGAACGGGACGGTCGATTTCACCCACGACCGGACGAGCGACGACGTCACCGACACGTTCGCCCTCGGCAACACGCTGCTCCGCTACGGCGTGACGCAGCATCTCGAGCTGCTCGCCGAGTGGACGCCGTACCTCCACCAGCGCACCCGGACGTTCGGTGCCGGCGTCGACCGGACCGACGGCATCGGCGACGTGGCGCTGGGATTGAAGCAGTCGCTGCTCAACCCCGACGGCAAGAAGTTCAGCCTCGCGCTCCAGCCATTCGTCGTCGTCCCGACGGCAAAGGCCGCGCTTGGCGTCGGCAGCACCGAGATCGGGCTGATCGTGCCGGTGACCGTCGCGCTGCCCGCCGAGATCGAGCTTGGCCTGTCGCCCGAGATCGACCGCGTCGCCGATGCTGGATCGCGGGGCCACCATGCCCAGTATACGCTGATCGGCGGACTCAGCCGCCAGTTCGGCGCGTTCACGCCGGGGGTCGAGGTCGCCGCCGTCCACGACGACGACCCGACCGGGCGGACGACGAAGGCGACCTTCGACGTCTACACCGCCTACGTCCCCAAGGCGCTGCCGAGCGTCCAGTTCGACGCTGCTGCCTATATCGGCCTCAACCACGACACCCCCGACATCGAGGCGATCGTCGGCGTGTCGAAGCGATTCTAGAAACTTTTCCCCCACCGGCGGGGAGGCGTTTGCGGCTCGAACGCCTCCGATGCGTTCAGCCTGCGTAGTGCAGTTGCCCATCGGCAGAAGGTCAGCTATATTGACCTAATCGCTTGGGGAAGTGAACCATGGTTGCCGGCCTGCCGCCCGTTTCGCTCGACGACAAGTACCGCTTCACCGACGGGCGGGTGTTCCTGTCGGGGACGCAGGCGCTCGTCCGCCTGCCGCTGGTCCAGCGCGCGCGCGACAAGGCGGCTGGGCTCAACACCGGCGGCTTCATCTCGGGCTATCGCGGGTCGCCGCTTGGCGGCTACGACCAGGAATTGTGGCGCGCGATGAAGCTGCTCGCGGCCGAGAATATCGTCTTCCAGCCGGGGATCAACGAGGAGCTCGGCGCCACCGCGGTGTGGGGGACGCAGCATGTCGGCCTGCGCCCCGGCGCGACCGTCGATGGCGTCTTCGGCATCTGGTACGGCAAGGGCCCCGGCTTCGACCGCGCGATGGACGTGATCAAGCACGCCAACGCCGCCGGGACGACTCCCCACGGCGGCGTCCTCGCCCTCGTCGGCGACGACCACGGGGCGAAGTCGAGCACCCTGCCCCACCAGTCCGACCACAATTTCCAGGCGGCGTTCGTCCCCTTCCTCGCGCCGGCGAGCGTCCACGAGTTCGTCGAATACGGCCTGCTCGGCATCGCGATGAGCCGCTTCGCCGGCACTTGGGTCGGATTCAAGGCGACCGCCGACACCGTCGAGACGTCGGCCACCGTCGACCTCGCCAACGAGCAGCGCAGCATCATCCTCCCGCCGTTCGATTTTCCCGAGGGCGGCGTCGGCATCCGCGGCAACGACATCTGGCGCGAGGAGGACACCCGCCTCCAGCGCTACAAGGGCTTCGCCGCACAGGCCTTCGCCAAGGCCAACGGCATCGATCGCCGCGTCTGGGACACCCCGAACCCGCGCTTCGGCATCGTCACCACCGGCAAGGCCTATGCCGACACGATGGAGGCGCTGAGCGAGCTCGGCATCGACGAGGGTGTCGCCCGTCACATCGGCCTGCGCATCTACAAGGTCGGGATGCCGTGGCCGCTCGAGCCTGACGGCATCCGCGCCTTTGCCGAGGGCCTCGAGGAAGTCCTCGTCATCGAGGAAAAGCGCGAGTTCATCGAGCACCAACTGCGCTGGCAGCTCTACAATTGGCGCGAGGCGGTGCGCCCGCGCGTCGTCGGCAAGCACGACGAGGACGGCAACTGGCTGCTCAGCCCCGACAACGAGCTGACGCCCGGCGTCATCGCCCACGTCATCGCCGCGCGCATCCAGAAATACTACGACACCGACGCGATCCGGAACCGCCTCGCCTTCTTCGCCGACCAGGACGCCAAGGCGGCCGGCTACGTCACCCCGATCAAGCGGACGCCGTACTTCTGTTCGGGCTGCCCGCACAACACCTCGACCAAGGCCCCCGACGGCGCGCGGACGCTCGCCGGCATCGGCTGCCACATCATGGCGCTGTGGATGGACCGCGCCGAGACCTTCACCCAGATGGGCGGCGAGGGCGTGACGTGGGTCGGCGAGGCGCCGTTCACGTCGGAGAAGCACGTCTTCGCCAACCTCGGCGACGGCACCTATTTCCACTCGGGCCTGCTCGCGGTGCGCCAGTCGATCGCGGCGAAGGTCAACATCACTTACAAGATCCTGTTCAACGACGCCGTCGCGATGACCGGCGGCCAGTCGGTCGACGGCGAGCTGACCGTGCCGATGATCGCCGCGCAGATGGTCGCCGAGAACGCGGTCAAGGTCGCCGTGCTGACCGAGGATCTGTCGCGCTATCAGGGGGTGACGCTGCCCGCTTCCGTCCGGCTGCTCGACCGCTCGGCGCTGCCCGCGATCCAGGACGAGTTCGCCGCGACGCCGGGGACGACCGTCATCGTCTTCGACCAGACGTGCGCCGCCGAGAAGCGCCGGCGGCGCAAGCGCCAGCAACTCGTCGACCCGGCGCAGCGCGTGTTCATCAACACCGCGGTGTGCGAGGGCTGCGGCGACTGCTCGGTCCAGTCGAACTGCGTCGCGGTCGAACCGGTCGAGACCGAGTTCGGCCGCAAGCGCCGGATCAACCAGTCGAGCTGTAATAAGGATTACAGCTGCCTCAAGGGCTTCTGCCCGTCCTTTGTGACGGTGGACGGAGCAAAGCCGCGTAAGGCCAAGGCCGCGGGCGAGATCGACCTGACCGGCGTCCCCGCGCCGCAGGTCCCGGCCCCCGGCCACGGTTACAACATCATGGTCACCGGCATCGGCGGGACCGGCGTCCTCACCGTGTCGGCGCTGCTCGGCACCGCGGGCCATATTGCCGGCCTCGCCGCGACAACCGCCGACATGGCCGGCATGGCGCAGAAGGGCGGCGCGGTCTATTCGGCGGTCCGCCTCGCGGCGTCCAACGACGACCTGACCAGCCCCCGGATCATCGCCGGGGCCGCCGACCTCGTGCTGGCGTGCGACGCCGTCGTCGCCGCCGACAAGGCGACGCAGACGCTGATGATCCCGGCGCGGACCGCCGTCGTCGCCAACGCCGACATCGCGCCGACGAGCGATTTCGTCCGCAACCGCGACATCGACTTCCGCTCGGCGCAGGTCGAGCGCGCGATCCGCGAGGCGGCCAACCCCAACGCGACCAGCTTCGTCGCCGCCGACACCATCGCGACGACGCTCCTCGGCGACGCGATCGGGGCCAACATCCTGCTGATGGGCTATGCGTGGCAGTCGGGGCTGATCCCGCTCGACCTCGCCAGCATCGACGCGGCGATCGACCTCAACGGCGTTGCGATCCCGTTCAACAAGCGCGCCTTCGCCCTCGGCCGCCTCCTCGCGCACGACCCGCACGCGGTCGAGGCAATGGTCGCGGCCGCCCGCGGTCCGGTCGAGGCACCGCCGGCGACCACCCTGCCCGAGCTGATCGCCCGCCGCGTCGCCGACCTGACCGCGTATCAGGACGCGGCCTACGCCCGCAAGTTCAGCGACTTGGTCGCGAAGGTTGAGGCGACAGGTGACGCCAAGTTGACCGAGGCGGTGGCACGATCGGCGTACAAGCTCCTCGCCTACAAGGACGAGTACGAGGTCGCCCGCCTCTACACCGACGGCCGCTTCGACGCCGCCTATGCCGCCGCGTTCGAGGGGGGCGGCAAGCCCCGCGTCCAGCTGTCGCCGCCGATCTTCGCGCGGACCGACCCGGCGACGGGGCGGCCGAAGAAGTACAGCTTCGGTCCGTGGGTGTTCACCGTGTTCAAGGGTCTCGCCAACCTGAAAGGTCTGCGCGGCACCGCGTTCGATCCCTTCGGCTATTCGGCCGAGCGCCGCCACGAGCGCGCTGCCTTCGCCGACTATGCCGCCACAGTCGACCGCCTCCTCGCCGACCTGCGGCCCGACAACGCCGACCTCGCGGTTCGCATCGCCGCCCTCCCCCTCGCCGTCCGCGGCTTCGGCCCGGTCAAGGCGGCGGCGACAGCCAAAGTCGTGGCCGAACAGGCGGCGCTCTGGGCCGAGTGGCCGGGAACGATCGACGAGGCCACGACGCGCGCGGCGGCTTAGCGCCGGTGGGTGCGACGGCGCGATCGCCCGCGCCAGTCGCCGGAGGCGCCGGCGAACCGCCGATCGTCCACGGCGTTGACCTCGACCCGCAGACCCGCTGCCGCCACTGGCATTCGCCGGTCGATGTCGTCGCGATCCGGATGAAGTGCTGCGACGCATACTATGCCTGCGCTGACTGTCATGCTGCTCTCGCTGATCATCCGATCGCGGTATGGCCGGCCGACGAGTGGCATCGCCCCGCGATCCTGTGCGGCGTCTGCCGCCACGAATTGAGCATCGCCGCCTATATGGCTGCGGCCGACTGCTGTCCGGCATGCGGGGCGCGGTTCAACCCGGGGTGTCGCAGCCATCGCCACCTCTACTTCGGCAGCGGGCTTGAGTACGTCGTCAGTCCGACGGAGCGTTGATCGCCAGCTGCGCGGCGAAGGCGCGTGCGTAGGCTGGCCGGGCCTCGCCGCGGGCGACATAGGCGGCGAGGTTCGAATACTCGTCGAGCAGGCCCGAGGCGCGATAGCGGAGCAATACCGAAACCATCATGAGGTCACCCGCGCTGAAGGCACCGTCGAGCCAGTCGGTATCGCCGAGACTGGCGGACAGTTGCCCAAGCCGGACGCGAGCGCGATCCATGACCAGCGGCAGGCGATCCGGCGTCCACGGCCGGTCGTTCTCGACGATCCGGGCAATGGCGAGGTCCAGAACCGGGGGTTCGACAGTATTGAGCGCCGCGAACATCCATGTGACAGCCCGCGCTCGCGCGCCGGCATCGGTCGGCAGCAGGCCGGCGTGCCGCTGCGCGAGATGGAGGATAATCGCCCCCGTCTCGAACAGGACGAGCTCGCCCTCCTGATACGTCGGGATCTGGCCGAAGGGGTGAAGCGCCAGATGGGCGGCCTCCTTCATCGCCCCGAACGAGACGAGACGGACGTCGTAGCGCTGCCCCACTTCCTCGAGAGCCCAGCGGACACGCGTGTCGCGCGCCAGCCCCTTGCCGCCGTCGGGCGATCGTTCGAAGGCCGTGATGGTCGGGATCATGCTCTTACCCCGCCGTCACGAAGCACGCCCGCCCCGCCGCGGTCAGCTTCGCGCACGCCGCCTTCGCTGCGTCGCGGGTGGCGTAGGGGCCCATCTGGAGCTTGGTCACCGCGCCGTCGGCGGCGAAGACCGGCTTGGCCGGCGCGGCGGTCGCCTTGACGTCGGCCCACGCTGCGTCGGCGAGCTTGCGTGACGAGAAGGCACCGAGCTGGACGCGCCAGCCATCGGGCTTCTTCGCCGGCTCGGCGGCGACCTCGAACGGCTTGAGCGGGCGCGATGCGGCGTCCGGGCGCGGCGACGGCACGGTGGCCGGGGGCGTGGTGCGGGCGGTCTCGGTCGTCGCGGTACGGCGACCGCGCGGATCGGTCTCGCCGGCCGGCCGGAGCGGATCGGTCGCCGGGCGGAGCGGATCGGTAGCGACCGGGCGCG
>CAHJWT010000029.1 GCA_903643075.1 Sphingomonadaceae bacterium
GAGGGCGGCGCTGGCGAAGCCGTCGCCGCCGCCGCCCGCAACGACGAGGATGAGTTCCTCCCCCGACCCGATGCCGAGCCGCCGCCGTGCCGTCTCGCGCTCGGGCCCGCGCACGTCGACGCCGAGGCCGCCGGCGAAACACGTCCGCGCGCACCGCTCGGGCGTCCAGTCGGGCGGGGCGAGCTCAGGGGCGAATGGCGCGAGTAGGCCGGCGGCACCGTCGTAGGCGGCGCGGTGGCCGGGATCGCCGCGGTCGCCGTGCTGGACGACCTTGACATGGGGCACCGACGCGATCCGCGCCAGCTGCGCAATCTCGGCAGAGACGTCGACAATCATTAGCGCCGGATCGGCGCTGTCGAACCACGCGGTCATCGTCGCGACCGCACGTCGAATGCCCGGCCAGCCGAGCGGAGCGCAATGGAGCGTCGCCGGCGTCGGCACCCAGTCCATCCCCACCGCCTCGCCGCCGCCAGGCTCGAACAGCGACGGCAGGCGGACGATCCCGACATGGCCCGGCAGCGGCGGGAAGATGTCGTCGCGGGCGCAAAACAAGGTCAGCGGCCGGGTCGGCGGCAGCGCGTGGGCGATCGCCGCGGCGCGCTCGGCGTGGCCGCGACCCTGATGGTGGACGAAGTAGCCAAACGGTCGCGTCATGCCGCCGCCGCCAGCCCGGGGACGGCGAGACCGAGGCGGTTCAGCCCCTCGAGTACGCCGGCCGCGTGGGCTGCCGCGGCACGGTATAGTCCCGGACGGAGCGGCAGGCCGGCGAGTTCGGCGGATGCATTGCCGACGACGATCGCGTGGCCGCAGGCGGCGAGCAGATCGGCGTCATTGCCACTGTCACCAGCGGCGACGCACTGGGCGAGCGACACGCCATCGCGTGCGGCATGGGCGGCGACCGCCGCCGCCTTGCCGCCAGCCGGCGCGACGACGTCGATCAGGGTATCGTGCGAGTGGATTACCCGCGCCGGCAGACCGGCGGCGGCGAGCGCGGCGGCGATCGCCGCCGCGTCGTTCGCATCGCCGAAGAAGCTGAGCTTGTGCGGTCCCGCCGTTGTTGCCGGCTGGGCTGCAACACCGAACGGGACGAGCGCCGCGGCGACCGCGGCGCGGTCCCAGTCGGTGTCGAGCAGAGCAGCGAAATCGGAGCATTCGCGCCAGTCGTCGCCGGCGGGATGCCATAAGCGCGTACCGACATCGGTGATCATGGCGTCGGGTCGCGGCAGCCCCCACATCCGGATGACATCGAGCGCTGCGGCCAGCCCGCGGCCGGTGGCGATGACGAAGTCTAGAGGCGACGCCGCACGCCATGCGGCCAGGTCGCGGGCCGCCGCCGCGTCGCCGGTCAACGTGCCGTCGAGGTCGCAGGCGACCAGCCGGGGCGTCGCCAGCGTCCGGTAGATGTCGATCGCGTCGGCCGAATAGTTCATCCACGAATAGGCGGCGACGCCGGCCCGCGCGGCGGCGGCGCAGGCGGCGTGGCGCACGGGATCGCCGATGATCGCGCGGATCGCGGTGGCGAGGGCGGGCTCGTCGCGCGGATCGACGAGCAGGCCATGCCCAAGCGTCGCGACGATCTCGGCCGGGCCGCCGTTGGCCGTCGCCACTACCGGCACGCCGGCCGCCGCCGCCTCGATGAGGGTCAGCCCGAAGGGTTCGTGCAGCGCCGGGTTGACGAACACCCCGCCGCGCGCGGCACGGTCGTACAACGCCGCGACATCGCCGGTGTCGTGCGCCGCGGGCAGCGCGACGCGGCCGCGCAACACCGGCGCGGCCGCGAGGCTCGCAAGCTCGTCGAGCACCGCGCGCTCATCGCCGGCGGCGTGCCGGTGCTGCCCGGCGAGGACGACGAGGTTGGCGCCCCGCTGCAAGATGTCGTCGGCGGCGTAGGCGCGCAGCAGCGCGGCGAGGTTCTTCTTCGCCACCGGCCGGGCGATGGCGAGGATGATCGGCAGGTCGGGCCGATCGAGCCACTCGCCGAGCCGGTCGGCCAGCGACCCGCCCGCCCCGACGACGCCGATCCGCGGCACGCCGGGCCCGACGACGCGGATGCGGTCGCCGGTCATGACGCCGTAGGCGGCGATCTGGCGATCGGCCTCGTCGTGCGTCGAGACGATGATCGCGGCGGCGGCGGCGATCGCCTGCCGCTCGCCGGCGATGCGCGCGTCGAGCGCGGCGTCGTCGTTGCCCGATCCGCTCGTCTGCTTGTCGATGCCCAGCGCATGCGGCGTATAGACGAAGGGGATGCCGAACCGCCGCTCGACGACGCGTGCGACCGCCGCGGCGTCGGCGAAATGGGCATGGATGACGTCGGGGCGGCGGTCGATGCGGGCGAGGCGGGCACATAGCGCGGCGGTGATGTCGGGAATTTCGGCGAGTAGCGCGCTCTTCTCGAGATAGGCGGGGTTCCCCGTCGCGATGCGTTCGATCGTCACGCCCGCGGCGACGTGCTCGACCGGCAGCTTATGTTCGGCACCAAAACGCGCGTCGGCGAATGCGCGGGTGACGATCGTCACGCGATCGACGCGGACGTCGCGCGCCTGGGCGATCGCCGCATCGAGTACATAGGCGATATGGCCCCCGGTGTCGGCGGTGACGCCATATGCGACCGGCGGCGCCTTCAGGCAGCCGCCGAGGGCAAGGTGAAGAATATGCAGCACTGTGCCCCCAACGAAGTCGCCCCGGCCGGCAATGTCACCACGTTGGCCTTAACTCGCCGACGCAAGGGACGGCGCTGCGAGTAATTGCCGCGGCTGGTGACAGGAAACCTCGCAGTCGTCGTATCGGACAGGCGGCGCCCCGCTTCTCGATGGAGCCGGCGCACCCTTCGCAGTCCGGCCGGGCGCTTGGCAGCGCTTTTGCGGCTTGATATTCCGGCAAGACAACGGGGAGATCGAGCAATGGTGGCCGCGATAATCGAGGGCGTGGCTCTGACCAATAGCTCGCCGATTGGCGGGATGCGCGACTACGACACCAACTGTGTCGCCATGGCGTTCTCCAAGGTGCTGGGCATCGGTGTCAACGCGACGGTCAACCTGATCGTGTCACGGGGATGGGTTCCCAACGGCAGTGCTCTGGAGAACGACGGTGCCATCCTCCGCGTCGTCGCCGGCCTGCCGCTTGCCCAGGTGACGAGGGACGAGAAATGGAGCAACCTGAAGCTACGCTTGGGCACACTGACGGCGGGGCGATACTTCGCGTGCAACTGCAAGGCGGAGAAGTTCAACACGCCGGCAAGCAAGGGGCATGCCTTCGCGATCATCCGCCATGCCAACGGCGGCTGGGGTACCGCCGCCAACAACGCGGAACGGACCGGCGTGAGCTATGCGTCGGCGATGGGTGCCGCGGATCTGATCTCGGTCTGGGGGCCAAGCTAAGCAGGGGCTTGTTGGCGTGTAGCACCACCCTACTGGGTCAGCGCGGGTAGGTCGGCGCCGGTCAACGTTATGCCCATCGTCCGGGCCAAGGTCGGTGCGATCGAGCGCATGTCGATCGTGCCCAGGTCGCCGCGCAACGCGATGCCCGGACCGGCGGCGACGAAGACCGACTGCATCGCCGGCTCGCGCGGATCGTAGCCGTGCATGCCCTTAAGGGTCGACGGCGCGACCAGCGGGCCTGCGGGATCGCGGCCCATCTCGGTGCCGACGCCGAACTCGACGAACCAGTCGGCGGCATCGCCCGCACCGCGGCGGACGAGTTCGGCGTGATCGATTATGTCGGCGATATGCGTCGCCGGATCGACCTTGAGCGCGGCGAGCAGGGCGGTTACCTTCGTCCGCAACGCGGGATCGTCGTGGCGCGCGAGGACGATCGCGGCGCTGCCGCCGGCGAACCACGGCACCGCGTCCCAGTGCGTCACCTTGGTTCCATCGACGGTGATCAGGCCGGCCTTGATGAAGGCGCCGTACAGGTTGACGTCGGTGTCGATCGCGGCGAAGCCGTGGTCCGAAACGATCGCGACATCGGCTCCCGGCGCCGCGGCGGCGACTAGGTCGCCGACCAGCCCGTCGATTCGCTCGAGCGCGGCATGGGCGGCGAGCGTATCGGGTCCGAACTGGTGCTGCACGTGATCGAGCCCGGTCAGGTAGACCGTCGCGAAGCCGGGACGATGGTCGTGGATCAGCTTGACCGCGAAGCGCGTCCGATCGACGTCGCCATCGACGCTTTCGTCGATCCCCAGCGTGTAGGGACCAAGGCCCCCTTCCAGGCTCGCGATCAGTCCTGGCGTAGCGAGGGCGCGCATCAGCTTGCGGTCGTCGCCGTGGCCGGTCCGCCAGATCTGCGGCAGGTTGAAGTCGATTTGCGCGCCGACACTGACCGGCCAGTTGACGTTGACCGTGGTCAGGCCCGCGGCGTGCGCCGCATCCCATAGCGTCGGGACGCGGATGTCCTCGGCGTACCAGTACCAGCCCGTCTGGTTGATGTTGGTCGGATCGAAGGTCAGGTTGTTGACGATGCCGTGGCGGCCGGGAGCGACCCCGGTCAGCAGCGTCGTGTGCGACGGATAGGTCAGCGTTGGCAGCACGCCGACGACGCCGTGCGCATAAGCTCCGGCGCGCATCAGTCGGCGCAGGTTCGGCACCTTCAGCCCGCGCGCGTCGGCGTCGGTCAGATCGCCGGGACGCAGCCCGTCGATCGAGATCAGGAGCAGTGGCGGTGCCGCTGCGACCGGGACGGCGATGCCGGCAACGATCAGCGCGAATAGTCCGGCAAGGTACATCGTCGTCTCCGCGGCAGACGTGGCACAACCGGACGAGGGTGTAGCTGATCGCGTCCAGCCGAGCGAGGTCGGTCAAACCGGCGAGGTCGACGAGCAACCCGGTCCGGCCACTGGCCGCGGCGACCCGACGGGAGTCAGGCCGGATTGTCGGGTTCGCGCCTGAGTGAGGGTGGCAGGCCGATCGGGCTGTCGGGCTCCGTACCGTCTTCGCGTGCGATCGTCACCACCTCGTTCAACCAGCCGAGCAGGAGCGAGGCATAGGCGTGCTGCCACGGCTGCTCCGACAACGCGTGATCGGCCTGCTCGATCACGCGGTAGGTCAGCGAGCGGACGCCACACAGCGCCGCGAGGTAGCTGCGGGTGACGGGATCGGGAATGACCTCGTCGCAGCCGGACTTGACGATGAGGACATCGCCGCGGAAGGCGGCACAGGCACCGAGCGCCCGGTTCTCGTCGGCCGCGACCGGTCGCTGGCGGAACGCCTCAAGCCCGTGTTCGCGAAGCTCGGCCTTGGGGACAAGCCAGTCCTCGTCCTGATAGAGGGCGGGAACGCGCATTCCGAGCCAGCGAACCGCCCTGACCCCGGTCAGCGTTGCGGCGAGATAACCGCCGTAGCTGCTGCCGACCACCGCAATCGCGGCGGGATCGACTAGCGGGTGCGCGACGAGGCGGTCGTACGCTGCAACCGCGTCGGCGAGATTGTCCTCGCGCGTGACCGCGTCGCGCTGCTCGACGGTCGCCGCGTGGCCCCGCATGTCGAACAGGAGGCAGATGCACCCGAGCGCCGCGACCTCGTGCGCGCGGTTGAGGTAGGTATCGCGGTCGACGCCCCAGCCGTGGATGAACAGCACGCCGGGAATCAACGTCCGCGGCACGACGATCGTCGCTTCAATATGCTCGCCATCGACGGCGATCTCGATCACTTCATCGGGCATAAGGAGTCACCGTGGCATAGCGGGAGATCGGACCGATGCGGTCATCGATCCCGTGGAAGTAGATCTGCGCCCCGGCCGGCGGGTCGACGCCGCCGTATGCCTCGAACGACGACGCCCGGACGGCGCGCTGCGTCGGATCGGACCGGAACGCGTCGAGCGCCGCGAGCTCGGCCGCGCTCGCGCCGCCCATGCGCCACGACTGCTCGAGGACGCCGACGCGCCGGCTGCCGCGACTGTCGCGGCCGCCGACCACGTCGTAGTTGCGCCGCGAGGCGAACAGCCCGGCGAAGGCGTCGAAGGCGGCTGCGTCGTAAACCTGGGCCTGCGCGACGACGAAACGCACCTCGTCCGTAAGGTCGAGGGCGAGCAGTGTGCCGAAGTCGCCCGGCGCGACCAGCAGGTCCGACCCGCCGTAGACCGGCTCGCCGAAGTTGTCGGCGGTCATCCGCTGGACGCCGAAATAGCTGGCGACGTGGCCGGCGACGCGGATCTGGCCGACGCTGTAGGTCTCGACGTCGATCAGGTTTTCCTCGATCACCAGCCCATGCGCGATCGCGTCCTCGCCCATGGCGTCGAGCACCCGGTCCAGCTCCGCCCGGTCAGTCACGACCGTCTGATCGCGACCGGCCGAGGCGAGCGCGGGCTTGGTCCGCGCGGCACCGCGGACCAGGAGCCGCTCCCCGGCGCGCCGGGCGTCCGCGCCGGTGAACACCGAATAGCCGTTGAGCGTCGCCCCGCGGAGGCGGGCTCCAAGTGCGTGCGACCACGCGGCCGGGGCGGCGGCGGCAGGATCGACGAGCGAGTGGGTGATCGACTTGGTCGCGACGAACGGTGCCGGTACGACACCGCCAAACAGATCCTCCTCCCCCGTGATGCCCAACCGCTCGGCGATCGCGACCGGCAGGGTGCCGTCGGGAATGAAATACGGCCGATCGACATAGATGCGATCCGGCGAATAGGCCCCGTCGAACGGGCAGCCGACAAAGCCGGCCAGCCGCCGCCCCAGCTCGTGTTGCGCCGCCCGGATATGCTGGTCGGCTGCCGCCAGCGGATCGATCTCGTAGGTGAGCACGGCGGCGCAGGGCATGGCTCGGTTCTCGCTCCTCGGTCGCGCCGTAATTCCCCGCCGGCGCAGCGCCGGCAAGGACTGTGCTGATCGACCGCCGACGCGCATCGACGGCGATGGCGGCCCTGACGGCGCTCACGCCGCCGGCGCGGTCCCGGGCTCGAACGTCTGGTAACCCCTACGGGAGGGGTCATGTGTCCGAGCACTCCGCCAAAATCAATGCCTTGGCCGCACTGATCTTAGTTTTTCCTGCTGCTTTGTACCACAACTTTGTACCTCGCAGATCCTTTTTGCGCAAGGTTCGCTGCGCGTCATGAACCACTGGACGAAGATTTATCGAGGGCGCCAAACGCTCGCTATCACCCATACGAGGGTACAGTTCTCACTAGACACGCGGTTGGTCTCGGCATACTCCTACGTCGTCTCTTCGATCTTCATCGTGAGAAGGGGCCCGCGATTGCGGCGAACACAGGCACTCGACTTCGGTCGGGCGGCCTGCGGAATATAATACCTCTTGGGAATACGCAGGGCGCGTGTTCCTGTGTTCGCGCGCGATGAACCGTCCCGGCTTTCGGGGCCGAGCGGTGAATGCAGGAACTTTGAGGTGCTACATCATCTTGGATTCATGCCTAGTCGTTTGAGACGGCATCTGCCGGCGACCGCCGCTCTCGCGCTGACGCTGAACAGTACTGCGGTTCCGGCGGCCGCCAACATCACCCACGTCGGCACGCGCAGCGTCGGTGCCGGTACCGTCGACCTGTCGGTCACGACCGACGGCCGCCGACGTCATCGCATGGACCGTCACGCTCCGCGATCCGACGTCAGCCACGCCACTGCGCACGTTGACCAACGACGGGGCCGGCGGTTCGCTGCGCAGCACTGTCGTCGTTGCCGGGCCGGCGGTTACCACGACCCCGACCGCGTTGGATTTCAGCTATGGTTTGGGCAGTCTCCAGTTCAACGCCAACAACACGATTCGACCGTTTCATCAGCTGGTCAGCAGCATGTGCAGCACCGGCAGCTTCGGCGATGCGGGAGCCTGTGAGCAGTTCGACACTGGGTCGGATTATTCGAGCCAGCATGTGCAGTATGCCCTGCACGCGCCAACCGGCACGATCGAGTTGGCGACCGCCGCCGCCGTCCCCGAGCCAACGGCATGGGCGCTGATGATCGCCGGATTCGGCCTTGTCGGCGTCATACGCCGTCGGTCGCATGGCGCCGTCCGCGCTTGATCCCGATCGCGACCGCGAAAGCCGATTAGGGCGCGTCGATCTGGCTCCGTCTTCCCGGGCCGGCACCGCCGTGCCGACCCGGGAAGCGTGTCGTCACATCCGCGCTTCTCGACCATCGGTCAGCGCCCGCGTCGATGCTCGCGCCGGGTTGGCCCTCGGCAGATCGAGATTCCCGTTTGAGAGATACAAGCCGCGCACGACCAAGGCGAGGTCGTCGTGCGCGACCTGGCCGAGACCGACCTGCCGTTTGTCGCGGCGCCATGGCTGCAGGCCTATTTCACGCCGTCCGAGCATCACTCGGCCGAAGCGAAGGAAGCGCTGCGCCTGTCCGACGAATTGGTCGCCGAAATCCTCGCCGCCGACCATCTCGTCATCGCCACGCCGGTCTACAACTATAACGTCCCCGCCGTGCTAAAGGCCTGGGTCGACCATATCGTCCGCAAGGAGCTGACGCTCGGCATGGACGGAAAGGGCATGGTCACGGGCAAGAAGGCGACGGTGCTGATCGCCTCGGGCGGGGTCTATGCCGAAGGCTCGCCGATCCGCGACCGCGACATCGCCACCCCGTATCTCCGCCTGATCCTCGGCGTCATCGGCATCACCGACCTGACGTTCGTGACGGGCGGCGGTGCTAAGGCCGTCGATCTGGGCGAGCAGACGATGGACGGCTTCATCGAGACGCTAGGATTTGCAATCGAACGCGCCGCGGCGTGAACCGCGTGGTGCGGCGATCCGGACCAAGGATAATATGCCATCGCTCGCCCTGAACCGGCCGGCCGGCTGCCGCCGGATGGCCGACCTTCAGCCGGCGGTAAGGAACTCGTCGAGCTGCTTAAAGCTGCCCGACCAACCGCCTTCCATCGAAGCCATCATGCTCGCGAAGAAAGCCTCCTCCTCTCGAGTGGCATTTAACGGTATCCAGCTAAGGTCGATCCGGGTGCCTTCGCCCTCGTCCGCCAGGAGCACCGACGTCACCATTTCGCGAGGAAACTGCTCGGCGAAGGGCGCGTGGATCCGGTTTCCCTCGGAGTCCGCAATGCCGTGCACCCAGACGAGGCGTGACATCGGCTCGATTTCACGAAACACGAACTTGCTGAATATTGCGCTTCCATCCGGCATATCTATGCAGCCGCGCCACTCGCCGCCAGGACGAAGATCGAAAGCGAGCAACGTGCTTGACGAACTTTTTGGCCCGAAACACTCCGCGAGCGCCTCCGGCTTCGTCCAGGCGTCCCATACCTTGGCCCGGGGCGCATTGAAGGTGCGCGTAATCGTAAAGTGAGGGGTTTCGGTCACTTGACGTCTCCTTGTGCGGAATCGGTGAGGAAGGCTTCAAGTCGGTCGAAGCTACCGCTTTAGAGCCCGCGCAGCTCGTCGATCCATTGACGGGTGGCGTCGAAGCCCTCGGGCTCCAGCCGGCGCGGCCGTGCCTGAGCCGTGCGCGACTGCTCAATCAGCCCTGCTTTCTCGAGCAGCTTTAGATGGCGCGAGACCGCCGGCTGGCTTATGCTGAGGGGACGCTGAAGCTCCGCGACTGTCGCACCGCCCCGGGCGAGATGTGCCAATCGCGCGACGCGTCGGATCGGCAAGCGCGGCGAACTGTGCGTCAAGTTGGTGCATAGCGCGCATGTTATATATGGCATTATTTATATACAAACCTGCCGGTTTCGGCGAAGCAGCTCCAAATGTGGGCAGCTGGCGACCGCGATGTTCGCTTTGCATCACGCCAAGTCATTTTGAAGGGACAGTCACGAAGCCGGAAACCGTTGTTTGGTTGAGATGAACGGGCGTCGGCTTGTAAGGAGCGCCTGCGCGACGCGGAATGGACCGCCTATGGGGTCTGCTCGAACAACAAAGCTCTACACGATAGGATGATGGACGGCTAGCCGGACTGTCCCTCCGTTTAGTTGACCATCGGGTGCGTCCGCGATATCAATAGCTTTGCGCAGCGACGCCCGCCTCAACCTCGAACGCGTGCTGGCCGCGGCCAAGGCGTGCTTCGCCGAGCGTGGCGCCGAGGTCACGATGGAGGCGGTAGCGTCCCGCGCCGGGGTCGGGATCGGCACGCTGTATCGACGTTTTACCAGCCGTGCTGCGCTTGTCGGAGCGCTTTACGACGACGCGGTCGAGCAGGTTGCGGCCGAGGCTGCGGCGCTGGCGGCGCACACCGATGAGTGGGAGGCGCTCGTCCGCTGGTGCGGCGCCTACGTCGACCTGCTCGCCATGAAGCGGACGCTGCTCGCGGAGCTGACACCGCTGCTTGAGCGCCGGCCCGAGCTTGTCGAGGCGCAGCGGCGGCGAGCGCGGGCGACCTTCGCCGCCTTTCTCGAATGCGCGCAGGCATCCGGGGCGGCACGCGGGGGTGTCGATCCGGCCGACGTAGTGGCCCTGCTCAATGCGACCATGACCGCTGGGCGCCCCAACGCGGCCATGCTCGCCATCGTGCTCGCAGGCATTCGGGCCGATGGGTCGTGAACACGCCCGTCGGCTTCTCGGGGCGCTTGGAGGGGCCCGCCAAGGTCTACGGCTCGCTCGCCTATGAGGGCGACGTACTGCCGCCGCGCACTCTGCACGCGGCGCTGGTGGAGGCGAGGATCGCGTGTGGGCGCGTGCTGGCCATCGACGACACGGCGGCGAGCGCAGTGCCGGGGTTCGTCGCCCTGCTCACTTGCGCAGATGCGGAGCCACTGCGGCCGTCGGCTAATGTCGCGCTGATCCAGTCCGACGTCGTGCACTTCGCCGGGCAGGGCATCGCAATGGTCGTGGCAGAAAGCGCGCTCGCTGCTGCGGAAGCGGCGCGTCGTGTGGCCGTCCGGTACGAGGAGGAACTGGCGGTAACGTCGATCCACCACCCCGATGCACAAGTATACGCGCCCGCGATGTGCGGCGCGCGCGCGCCGGCCGCGATTCGGCGTGGCGACCCCGAAGAGGCGCTAGCAAGCGCGACCCACATGGTGCGCCAGCGCTACCGGACGGCGACCAACAACCACCATCCCATGGAGCCGCATGTCGGCGTCTGCTGGTGGGAGGGCGACGATCTCACCGTCCATACCTGCACCCAAGCCGCGTTCGGCACGCGCGCAGTGATTGCTCACGCATTGCGGATGCCGTCCGAGTGCGTCCGCGTGGTCTCGCGCTTCCTTGGCGGCGGCTTTGGCTGCAAGGGGCAGCTCTGGTTTCCGTGGCTGCTATGGACCATCCTCGCCGCGCGCCGCACCGGCCGGCCGGTGCGCTTCGAGCACACCCGCGCGCAGCTGTTCACGCTTGCCGGACGCCGCTCGGCGACCGAGCAGGACCTGACGGTCGCGGCTGACGAACACGGCCGGCTGCTGGCGATCGAGCACCGCACTCTGGCGCAAACGTCCACCCACGCCGAGTACGCCGACCCGGTCGGCATGGTATCGCAATGGATTTACCGCTGTCCCAACGTTGTCATCGAGCACCGACTGGTGGCGACCAACGAGCCGCACGCGATCCCGATGCGCGGGCCCGGCGAGGCCCCGGGCAGCTTCGCGCTCGAGTCCGCCATGGACGAGCTGGCCGAGCAACTCGCGATGGATCCGGTCGAGCTGCGGCTTAGGAACATCGCCGATCACGATCAGGTCACCGGCCTGCCATGGTCGAGCAACGGTCTCGCCGCGTGTCTCACGCGGGGAGCCGAGGCGTTCGGCTGGTATGACCGCAGCGAACACGGCTGGCGCGAGGGGCGGCTGCTGGTCGGTCGCGGCGTCGGCGTCGCTTCTTACCCTGCGCGCCGCCAGCCGTGCGCGCTGCGCATGCGGCTCGACGGCCGCGGTGGCCTGCTGGTGGAGTGCGGCACTCAGGACATGGGCTCGGGCACCTACACCACGATCGGCCAGATGGCTGCCGAAGCACTCGGCTTGCCGATCCACCGGGTCGAGGTCGCAATCGGTGATACGCTGTTGCCGCCAGGCCCGATTTCCGCGGGATCGCAGGTGACGCAGAGCTTCGCGCCCGCGATCACCGGCGCTGCCCTCGAGCTTCGGCGTGCCCTCGCTAGGCTGCTGATCGATCACGGCGGACCGGCGTTCGCAGGGATCGTGCCTGGGGAGGTGGAGGTCGCGCCGGATGCGTTGGTGCGCCGGGTCGGCAGCAACGCCGTCGTAGGCCTCGGCGAGCTGCTCGCTGCGGCGGGGCTCGACGAGGCCGAAGGGCGATTTGCTGCGCTGGGCATGGCCGAGCAGGAGACCGCAACCGGCATGGGGCTCGGCGCTGTGTTTGTCGAGGTGGCGGTCGACCCCGACGAACTCCTGCCCCGTGTCCGGCGCATAGTCGCCGCCTTTGCTGCCGGCCGGATCGTCAACCCCGCGCTCGCTCGCTCCCAGTACATCAGCGGTCTAGTAGGCGGGATAGGTATGGCGCTGCATGAGGAGACGCTGACCGACCTGCGCAGCGGCCGGATCGTCGGCCCAAGCCTCGGCGAATACTTGATGCCAACCCACGCCGACGTGCCTGCGATCGAGGTCGTGATGGTCGACGAGGTCGACGACTATCTGCCCGAAGGCGTGAAGGGTGTCGGTATGCTGGGCCACGTCGGCAGCTCGGCAGCGATCGTCAACGCCGTGCGCTGGGCTAGGGGCAGGCGTATTCGGCATTTGCCGATCCGAGTCGAGGACCTGCTCTGACGGCTGGCGGCTCGGATGGACGCCACCATCAAAGCTGAACGAACGGCAGAAAGCAGGAAGAAGCCGGATCGCGTTGAATGTCTGGTTGTGGGTCGAACCTGCCCTCCGTCCAGCTTAGCCGAAGAGTCCGACAAGAGCGCTCAGCCAACATATTCAATTTTGGCACGCAGCAGGTCGAGCTCAAGCAGAATTTGTTGCGTCCCGAGCATCTTCGCCGGATTAGGAAAGCACTTCGCAATCGGCGCCGAATCGGCGACACGGTAGACCCACCACAGCTCGTAACGGTCACGCTCGCGGAATGCCTTCTCGAATTCCCTGCGCGGCCAATCAAATCGGCCATCGTTCCCGGTGGTGGCCTTCACCTCAAGCCAGCGCGGACGCCCGTCCGCGATCGATACGCTCGGCGTGCGGCAGCGAGTGGATGCGGCCTCTTGTCGCCACCGCAGTATACGCCCGGTTCGAATCGAACGGACGATGACCTCGCGGAGGCCTGACCTTTTCCCACCATGCGCCAGCTTGAGCAGTGTGTCGGGCATGCTGGTCGCCATCAGCTCCAGTGCATGCGTCTCTCGTTCGACAGTGAATGCCTCCAAAGTTTCGGTCGAACGCGTCCGATAGGGCACGAATACGCGGACTCCCTTCATACCTCGAGACAGCGGATCGGGGGCGCGACCGGTCTCTTGGGTCTGAAGATCTAAGAGCGCGACTTGGCCGCCGGACCGGACGTGGATCTCGTCCCCGAACCTAAAGAGCGACCGCAGCCCGAATTCTTCGAGCCGATCCCATTCTCCTTTGGTGCGACCACCTCGGCACCGCGAGCTCCCATGACGTTTCCTGTGCCGACAATGACCGAGAGCCGCTCCCAGCCGCTGCGGTCGACAGTACGACCGGAGCCTATCACCTCGACCGATTTGCTGCCGAACGTAAGCGTGAGCTTGTCGCCGCCGCCGTCACACTCGTTCTGAACGAGCTCTCGCAGAACGTCGCCGGCATCATGACCGGCCACGAACTGTTCAATTACGCTGGACCCGATGCGGGTGCGCCGGGTGGCACCATAGTCGGGCGGAACGTAGTTGGGTTCATCAATCACAACTCTCGGCGAAGAAGAGATATTAGCCTTTTTCGCCGCCCGAGGCGGGCTAGGTCGCGCAATAGCCGCCTCCAAACTGGTCGGCTCTTTCGCCCCGATCGCCACGACTTCCCCCGTCATCACCACGCCCCTCAGACCGAACCCAGTTGGCGGCGGAAACCCAAGCAACGTTCGACCAATTCCGAACCGGTTCGGGAGCCCGATTCGTGAGTGGGAACGCCTGGAGCCGGTCCGCGATCGGCCTCACTCCGCTCATTCCTTGCCAAAGGTGGAACTGACCGAGATGGGCGCACCCACGCTATTCGGCCCGGCTAAAAGAGCGTCCGCGTCTTGGCAGCGGCGATGTCGCCCGAACGGCCGACTGTGCGTCGTTTGCCTCAGCCGATCGGGTGAACGAGCGTCCGCTTCTGAAAGGCGTCAAAGTTACCTTGATCGGCCGTTCCCGGATCGTCACAGCCACGCCAGAATCAATAGTCTCACCGAGATTCCGGATGTCTTAACCGAATTGTGTGAACTGTCTCACCGAATTGCTGCAGATTTCTGCCTTTCTCTTGGTTATTTAAAAGCGGACCTGGTAGCGCGTCTTCGCCAGCCGAAAGAGCAACTCATCATGATAGGCACGCAGGCCGATTGAGCGCTTCCAAGGACCTCGGGTGCACATAACCGCGCGCATCAATTCGATGTTCTTGGTCAGCGTTTTTGCGCTTCCCTTCATCTCCGCCCACTTGTGCATCGCCGACCCATCCTTGTGAAGTGACTGAGGATGATGTAAACGGTTAGATAAGCTTTGCAACGGAAAAGATCAATATGGTGTTGAAATATGCCCCACGAACTCGCGAGGGACGCGACCTGCTTCGTGCTGTGACGGAGCTGGAAGCCGATGCCATGCTCCTGGCGGAACTGCGTCGCCACGCCAAGAATGACAGCGGCACGCGGCTGAACGAGTTCGGGCGTAGCTTGGTGACCGCCGCGAGCGCGGCTGGGATCAAGCAGGGCTTTATCGCGAGCTTATTGGAGATTACGCCCGGAGCTGTGTCCCGTCAGGTGAACCGCTAGGTAAGCCCTGGCAGTGCTGTCCCGAGATGCAGATTCAACGCCCTAGATCAGAAATGAACGAGTGAACGGAGTCGGGGAGCCGGCAGACTGCCACGAACGGCCGCTATTGGGATGTTGCCTATGCTGAGATGAGCGCCTCGGCGTTTGCGCGGGGCGACGCCGATCGAACATGACTGGCATGCGACAGCCGAGGGACGCAAAGACGAGAAATGACGGCGACTTTTGATGGCCCAGATGTCGATAGATGTTAGCCAGGACTGCGGCGAGATCGTCTGCGCGTCAGGATCGCCGATTTGCTAAATGTATGGCAATGTCTCCACGCCGAGCCGCCTCGCTGGCTGCCGAACGAGCATTCTTCAGAATCTCGATCTGAAGATCGGCGTCGTTCAAACTACCGGTAACTTTGGACAGCGCTGACTCAAGCTGCACCACTCGCATCTCCAGCGCCTCCAATGCCGATTTGGAGGCAGCGGCGCTCAGTGCCTCTGCGGTTTTCGTCGCAGCCGCATACCCCTCATCCACCTTGCTTGTCACCGTCTCGAGCGCGACCGCACTCGCTTCGGCAGCCTCGATCATTCGCTCGTCGACCGCATCGATTGCCGGCTTGGTCACCGCGATCGCAATGGAGGCGACACGCGTGACGAACGACGGATCGGCGAGGGCGCGCGTAACCTCCATTTTGACGATTTCCTCTATCGTCGGCGAGGAGTCGAGCCGACTTGCCCGGGATGATCGGTGGCGCACGATGGTCCCCAGGCTGCCCCTGCCACCGAGCTCCTTTCGAATGACGTGGCTGGACAGCTTTAGGGCCGGGTCCTTGTCGCCAACTAGGCGATCGATGACCGCGTGAACCTCCGCTTCCGTGATGGCCACTATAATCCTCCTGTACCGGTACGTACAGCATCGCGGAGTTGTCAGCAAATGATTTCGTCGTAGGCGATGAGGTCGTCGAGCTGCATCATGCAGTGAACGGCGGCACGGCGAAGAACTTCAAGATCGTCGAGATGAGCGCCGTAGCGGCAGTGCTGGGTCGCCAGCATGAAGAGCTCGCGTTCCACCAGCTCGAGGCGTCCTTCCAGGGATGCGTATTCCGCCGCATGGATCATCGCGTTCATCGGCTTTTCCCTCGTCGGATTTCCGATGGGGAAAGAAGGAGATCGTCGTCGCCAGGCCATGGCGCCTCTTCCTGCGACATTTTCGGCCGGTAAGCGGCCAAGCTATCCTTATTGTGGGCCGTTTTGAGCGACGGGATGTCCGCTGCGCTTGGCCAAATGGCGGATGCGCCACGGGGACAAAGATCCACGTCGCCGACCCTTAAAGTGTAGCTTGCACCTGTACGCAGTAGGTGTAGCAAGTGGGGTCGACGCATGGGAGTCCACCTTGGTGATCTGCCCAATGGCGCTCGAGGGCGACGCTTAGCTGGGCCTCCTGCCGCCCCAGCCAAGCCGCCGATCTGGGATCATCGGCGACCAGATTACCAAGGGTTTAGGCGGCCGCGAGGCTAGTTGGGCCGAGTTGTCACAAGTCACTGTATTAAGTGCCGGTAGTGAGCGCCGTGCCCGTCGTTCTGAATGTTTTCCGCCGTGCGTTCATCGCCA
>CAHJWT010000030.1 GCA_903643075.1 Sphingomonadaceae bacterium
CGTCGTCGCGGCGATCGTCGGGGCGGCCGGGCTGCCGCCGACGCTTGCCGCGGTCGAGCGCGGCGCGACGATCGCCATCGCCAACAAGGAGACGCTGGTCTGCGCCGGCGACCTCGTCCGCGCGGCGGCGGCGATGTCGGGGGCAACGCTGCTCCCGGTCGACAGCGAGCACAACGCGATCTTCCAGGTGTTCGACCACGACCGGCCCGAGCGCGTCACCCGGATCATCGTCACCGCAAGCGGCGGTCCGTTCCGCCGGGCGACCGTCGCCGAGATGCGCGCCGCGACGCCAGCGCAGGCATGTGCGCATCCAGTGTGGTCGATGGGGGCGAAAATCTCAGTTGATTCGGCGACGTTGATGAACAAGGGCCTCGAGCTGATTGAGGCGCACCACCTGTTCCCGGTCACCCCCGACCAGCTCGAGGTCATCGTCCACCCCCAATCGGTCGTCCACAGCTTCGTCGAGTATATCGACGGGTCGATGCTGGCGCAGCTCGGTACGCCCGACATGCGCACCCCAATCGGCTACTGCCTCGCGTGGCCCGAGCGGATGGCGACGCCGTCGGCGCGGCTCGACCTCGCTGCGGTCGCGCGGCTCGACTTCGAGGCACCCGACCACGACCGCTTCCCTGCGCTCGAACTGGCGACGGCGGCGCTCCGCGCGGGGGGGTCGGCTCCGGCGATCCTCAATGCGGCGAACGAGATCGCTGTGGCGGCATTCCTTGCCGGCGAGGTGGGGTTCCTCGATATCGCCGCAATCGTCGCCGATACGCTCGGCCGGGTCGGCGCCGGGCCGGTCGCGTCGCTCGACGAGGTCGTCGCGATCGACGGCACGGCGCGGCGGACGGCGGCGGACGGCGTCGCGCGGCGCGGGCGATGAGGAGGCCGGGATGACGACGCTGCCGCAACCGGGCCTCGGGCTGACGCTCGCCGCCTTCGCCGTCGTCATCGGGATTCTCGTCTTCGTCCACGAGATGGGTCACTACCTCGCCGGGCGGCTGTTCGGGATCAAGGCCGACGCCTTCTCGATCGGCTTCGGCCGCGAGATCGCCGGCTGGACCGACGCCCGCGGCACGCGGTGGAAGGTCGGACTGCTTCCGCTCGGCGGCTATGTCCGCTTCGCCGGGGACGCCGACGCCACCAGCCGGCCGGATGCCGCCGCGTCGGCCGCCGGCCCGGCCGAGCGCGCCGGCATGTTCCAGTTCCGCCCGATGTGGCAGCGGGCGCTGGTCATCCTCGCCGGCCCGCTGACCAACTTCGTCTTTGCCATTTTGATCTTCGCCGGCTTCTTCATGGTCTACGGCCAGTCGGTGACGCCGCCGGTCGTCGCCCGCGTCCTCGCCGACAGCCCCGCCGCGCGCGGCGGGCTCCTCGCCGGCGACGACATCCGCCGCCTCGACGGAAATGCGATCGACACCTTTGAGGATGTGGTCGCGGCGGTGACGACCAACCCCGGCGTGCCGATCGTGGCCGAGGTGGTCCGCGACGGCGCGATGCGGCGGGTGACGCTCAACCCGCGGCTGGTCGACCGCGTCGACGAGTTCGGCGGTCACACCCGCGTCGCGCAGCTCGGCGTCCTCGCCGGCCGGCGGGTCGTCGTCCGGCGGTCGCCGCCCGCGGCGCTCTACTACGCGACGCGCGAGGTCGGCGATCTCGTCGCCATGATCGGCCGCGGGCTGGGCCAGGTCATCGGTGGCCACCGCTCGGCGAGCGAGCTCGGCGGCCCGATCAAGATCGCGCAGATTTCGGGCCAGGCGGCGGCACTTGGGCTGCCCAACCTCATCCAGTTTGTCGCCTTCGTGTCGATAAATCTCGGGTTCATCAACCTCCTGCCAGTTCCGATGCTGGACGGGGGACATCTGTTCCTTTACGCGGTCGAGGCCGTTCGTCGGCGGCCCTTGGCACCCAAGGTCCAGGAATGGGCCTTCATGTCGGGGTTCGCCGCACTGATGTCGCTGATGGTCTTCCTCACGTGGAACGACCTCGCCGGCATCGGGGCGTGGCATCGACTGTCGGGGCTGTTCGGTTGACAGGCGCGTGTTCCGCGGGGGCGGAACGTCGGATGCGGCAGGGCGGCGGGTTGAAGGGCGGGTTGACGGCGTGAATGATCTCAGAGTGTCGAGAGCATCGTCGCGCCGCCGCACGGCGCGCCGCCTGACGCTGGTTCTCCTCGCTACCACGGCGGTTGCGCCGGCCGTGCTGGCGCAGACCAGCCCGTTGCTGTCGGACACCGCCAACACCTTCCCGACGCCGGTGCCGAACACCAGCGGGACCGTCCGCGCGATCATCATCAAGGGAACTGAGCGGCTCGAGCCCGAGACGGTGCGGTCGTACATCAACCTCGATGTCGGCGACACCTACGACCGCGACCGCCTCGATAAGGCGCTGAAGGAAATCTACGCGAGCGAGCTGTTCGCCGACGCGACGATCCTCGACGACAACGGCACCCTGACGATCAGCGTCAAGGAGAACCCGGTGATCAACCGCGTCCTCGTCGAGGGCGCGAAGCGGGTCAAGGAAGAGAAGGTCCGCGAGGAGATCAAGATGCAGCCGCGTCAGATCTTCACCCGGTCGAAGGCGCGCGCCGACGTCGGCCGCATCCTCGAGGTCTATCGCCGCTCGGGGCGCTTCTCGGCGGCGGTCGAGCCGAAGATCGTCCAGCTCGACCAGAACCGCGTCGATCTGGTCTTTGAGATCAGCGAGGGCGGCAAGTCGAAGGTCCGCCAGATCAACATCCTCGGCAACACCAAGTTCAAGGACGGGGTGCTGCGCAACGCGATGGCGACGCGCCAGGCGCGGCCGTGGCGCATCTTCACTTCCAACGATACCTACGACCCCGACCGGCTCGCCTACGACCAGCAGAAGCTCCGCCAGTTCTACCTGACGCAGGGCTATGCCGACTTCCGCGTCGTGTCGGCGGTCGCCGAGCTGACGCCCGACCGCAAGGACTTCATCGTCACTTACGTCGTCGACGAGGGCGAGCGCTATCATTTCGGCGACATCAAGGTCGAATCCGACATTCGCGACATCAAGGCCGAGACGTTCGACAAGCTGCTGACCGAGCACAAGGGCGACTGGTACAACGCGCAGAAGATCGAGAGCACTGTCGACACGCTCCAGGAGACCGCCGGTCTCCTTGGCTACGCTTTCGCCGACATCCGGCCGCAGTTCAATCGCGACAAGGAAAAGCGCGAGATGAACATCGTCTTCGAGATCGGCGAGGTGCCGCGCGTCTACGTCGAGAAGATCAACATCAACGGCAACGTCCGGACCAAGGACCCGATCATCCGCCGCGAGTTCCGACTTGCCGAGGGCGACGCGTTCAACACGCTCAAGGTCAAGCGGTCGCGCGACCGGCTGCAGGGTCTCGGCTTCTTCCAGGACAAGCTCGAGATCGAGCAGAAGCCCGGGTCGGCGCCCGACAAGGTCATCCTCGAGGCCAACGTCCAGGAGAAGTCGACCGGCAGCCTCGAGGTCTCGGCCGGTTATTCGAGCCTCGAGAACTTCATCCTGTCGGCGTCGATCAGCCAGCGCAACTTCCGCGGCCGCGCGCAGGAGCTCCGGCTGTCGGGCAACATCTCGTCGTATTCGAAGTCGATCGAGGCGGGATTCACCGAGCCCTATCTGTTCGGCCGCAACCTCGCGCTCGGCATCGACGTCTTCCGCCGCGACTACAACGCGTTCAATACGCTCGCCGACAACACGCGCAACACGACCTATTCCGACACGACGACCGGCTTCCAGGTTCGCACCGGCTTCGCGATCACCGAATTCTGGGCGGCGTCGCTACGCTACGGCCTCAGCCGCGAGAACGTCACCCTCGACCAGGCGACCTACTATAGTCCCGATCCGGTCACCGGGGTGCTCCGCTGCGATCCGCTCCTCGCCGGACGTTACCTGTGCGACGCGGTCGGCAGCTACACGACGTCGTCGGTCGGCTACAGCCTGATCTACAACAGCGTCAACAACCCCAACCGGCCGAGCCGCGGCCAGCGGTTCGTCTTCAGCCAGGACCTTGCCGGCGTCGGCACAGGCGTCAAATACTTGCGGACCAAGGTCAACTACGACTTCTATCGCCCACTGTTCGGTGCGAGCAGCGGCTTCATCCTCAACATCGGCGGTGAGGCCGGGTACATCTTCGGCTACGGCGGCCAGTCGGTGCGGCTGACCGATCGCTTCTTCCTCGGCGAAGGCCAAATCCGCGGCTTCGGCATCCGCGGCGTCGGTCCGCGCGTGCTGCGCATCCCGTACCTCGCCGACGGCACCCTCGATCCCGACCGCAAGAACTACACCGACGACGCGCTCGGCGGAAACGCTTACTACCGCGGCCGGATCGAGGTGCAGGTTCCGCTCGGCGCGGCGGGGGCCGAGCTCGGGCTGCGGCCGTCGATCTTCACCGACGTCGGCGCGGTGTTCAGGATCCCGACCCCGGCGACGAGCTGCCTGTCGCCGCCCGCCCCATTGACCGTGACCAATTCGAAGTTCAATCCGAGCGTCGTCTGCGCGCCGTCGAATGGCGGGCTCGGCTTCGACGAACAGTTCGCCGGCGATACGCCGAAGCCGCGCGTCGCGGTCGGGGTCGGGGTATCGTGGAACTCGCCGTTCGGGCCGTTCCGCTTCGATCTCGCCAAGGCGCTGGTCAAGGTGCCCGGCGACAACCCCAAGCTGTTTCAATTCAACGTAGGGACCCAGTTCTGATGAAGACAAAGCTCATTCTCGCGGCGCTCGCCGCCGTTTCCACCCCGGTGTTGGCGCAGACGCTGCCGCCACCGGTGGTGATCATCGTCGACATGGACCGCGTTATCGGCGAATCCGCCGCCGGCAAGCAGGCATCGGGCGAACTCAAGACGCGCAACGACGCCAATCAGGCGCGCCTCGCCTCGCTTCGTACCCAGTTCGGGTCGGAAGGCGAAACGCTGCAGAAGTCGGCCCCGGCGCAGGGGGCGGCACCTGCCGCCGTCACCGCCTTCCAGGGCAAGGTGCGCGACTTCCAGACGCGCCAGCAGACCGCCGAGGCCGACCTGCAGAAGCGCGACCGCGACTTTCAGATCTCGCGTCAGTATGTCATCAAGCAGATCAACGACGGCGCGCAGCCGGTGATCACCACCGTCATGCGCGAGCGCGGCGCGACGATCGTGCTCGCCGAAGGCGCGACGCTCCAGCACTCGTCGGCGATCGACGTGACGGCCGACGTCATCGCCCGCCTCGACAAGGCGCTGCCGCGCGTGTCGACGACGCCGCCCGCCGCGCCCGCCGGCACCAAGTAGGACGATGCCCGGGCCTGCGCCGGAGGGGAACGGCGCGCCGGCCGGCGTGTCGCCGGCGCCGGTTTCGCCCACGCTCGGCTCCGTCGCCGTGCGCGAGATCATGGCGCTGATCCCGCACCGGTTTCCGATGCTCCTCGTCGACCGGGTCGAGGACATCGTCCGCGATCGTTCGGCGCGGGGGATCAAGGCGGTGACGATCAACGAGCCGTTCTTCGCCGGCCACTTCCCCGGCCGGCCGATCATGCCCGGCGTCCTCATCGTCGAAGCGCTGGCGCAGACCGCCGGCGTCCTCGCCATCGTGTCGATGAACCTGAAGGATTCGGGCAAGCTCGTTTATTTCATGGCGATCGAGGAGGCGAAGTTCCGCGCTCCCGTTGAGCCCGGGTGCCTGCTCCACCTTGAGGTCGAGTTCATCCAGCGCCGCGCGACCGTGTGCAAGTTCGCCGGCCGCGCAACCGTCGACGGCAGGCTCGCCGCGGAGGCCCGCTTCACCGCAATGATCGCCGATCCGCCGGGGTGAGGCCGTGCACCATCACATACTGATGAGCGGCCTCTGGTTTCTGGTCGATCAGAGTGGATCGGGGCTTGGTCGGGGCATTGCCACGCCGCGACGAACCCGCTTTGATGGCCGGCGGGGAGATCGCGATGGCGACGACGGTTGACGGGTTGACGGCAGGAGCGGCGGACGCTTGCGTCCTCGACCCGCGCCGCGACCGCCTCGTCATCGTTGCCTCGTCGCTCGGCACGATCTTCGAGTGGTACGACTTTTTCGTCTATTTTACCCTTGCAGCGCGGCTCGGCGCATTGTTCTTTCCCGGCGACAATCCGACCGCCGGGCTGCTCCTCAGCCTCGCGACGTTCGGCGCGGGTTTCGGCGTCCGGCCGATCGGTGCGGTTATCTTCGGCATCCTCGGCGACCGGATTGGCCGGAAATACACCTTCCTCGCGACGATCACGCTGATGGGCATCGCGACGGCGCTGGTCGGCGTCCTGCCGGTCTATGCGACCGCCGGCCTCGCCGCGCCGGCGCTGCTCGTCGCGCTGCGCCTGCTTCAGGGCCTCGCGCTCGGCGGCGAATACGGCGGTGCCGCGACCTACGTCGCCGAGCACGCGCCGAGGGGGCGGCGCGGCTTCTTCACCAGCTTCATCCAGGCGTCGGTCGTCGGCGGTTTCATCCTGTCGCTGATCGTCGTCCTCGGCACGACGGCGGCGGTGGGGAAGGCCGACTTCGCCGCGTGGGGCTGGCGCATCCCGTTCCTCGCCTCGCTGCTGCTCCTCGCGGTGTCGCTCTACATCCGGCTGAAGCTGCGCGAGAGCCCGGTGTTCACCGCGATGAAGGCGCGCGGCACGACGAGCGCGCATCCGCTGCGCGAGACCTTCGCCGAGCCGGGCAACATCCGCCTGCTCCTCGTCGCGCTGTTCGGCATCGCCGCCGGACTGACGGTGATCTGGTACACCGCGCAGTTCTCCATGCTCCTGTTCCTCCAGCAGACCGCGCTGGTCGACGAGACCGACGCCAAGCTGCTGTGCGGCACGACGGCGCTGCTGTCGGCCCCGTTCTTCGTCCTCGCCGGCCACCTGAGCGATCGCTGGGGGCGGCGGCCGCTGGTCGTCGCCGGCTACGGCCTGACGCTGCTCCTGCTGTTCCCGCTGTTCCACCTCCTCGCCCACGCCGCCAACCCGATGCTGACGCGGGCGATGCGCGCCGCCCCGATCGCGGTCAGCGGGGTGTCGTGCCACTACCACCCCTTCGCGCGGAAGCAGGCGACCGCGTGCGGCAACGCGATGCAATACTTCTCCGGCCGTGGCATCGGCTTCCGCCATGTCGAATCGAGCGGGCTGCCGCTCAGGATCACCGTCGGCACCGCGATCGCAGTCGACCTCGACGACATCGCCGCGCCGTTCCCGAAGGCGAAGGTCGAGGCGGTGCTCGCCGCCGCCGGCTACCCGACGACGACGCACCCGGGACCGCGCAACGACCTGCTGATCATCGTCGCGGGCCTCGCGATGGGTATCCTGTCGGCGATGACCTACGGCCCGGTCGCGGCGATCCTCGTCGAGCTGTTCCCGGCGCGCATCCGCTACACCTCGTTGTCGATCCCGTATCACATCGGCACCGGCTATTTCGGTGGCTTCCTGCCGTTCATCTCGCAGTACATCATCGCCCGCACCGGCAATCCGTTCGGCGGGCTGTGGTATACCTTCGCCGTGGTCGCGGTGGCGTTCGTCGTGACGCTGTTCGCACTGCCCGAGACGAAGGACCGGGAGATCGCGTGAACGCGGCTTCCTCTCGCCGGCCTGCCCGTTAGTCTTGCGGCCGGCGTGCCGTTCTGCATTCGGAGGGCACGATTGATGCCGGGTCGCCGGCCCCCCATATCCGCCCCACGCGGTCGGGGGACCAACGACCGGAGTGGAGAGTAACGCGATGACCACCTTGCCCGTCCTGCCGCTGCGCGACATCGTCGTCTTCCCGCAGATGATCGTCCCGCTGTTCGTCGGCCGCGACAAATCGGTCCGCGCGCTCGAGGCGGTGATGGCGGGCGACAAGCAGGTCTTCCTGATCAGCCAGAAGAACCCCGGCGACGAGGATCCCGGCGCCGACGACCTCTACGACATCGGCACCCTGGCGACGGTGCTCCAGCTGCTCAAGCTGCCCGACGGCACGGTCAAGGTTCTCGTCGAGGGGCAGGCGCGTGCCAAGGTCGGCGCGCTCGACACCTCGGGCGACTATCTCGTCGGGCGCGCCGACGACGTCGAAGAGATCGCGCTCGACGCGACGCTGATCGAGGGACTGGTGCGCTCGGCGGCGAAGCAGTTCGAGGCGTACGTCAAGCTCAACAAGAAGACCGCGCCCGAGATCGCCGTCCAGATCGGCCAGATCGAGGATGCCGGCCGCTTCGCCGACACCATCGCCGCCAACCTGACGCTCAAGATCGCCGACAAGCAGGCGCTGCTCGCCCAGTTCGATGTCGCCAAGCGCCTAGAAGGCGTCTTCGGCTTCATGGAGGGCGAGATGGGCGTGCTCCAGGTCGAAAAGAAGATCCGCAGCCGCGTCAAGCGCCAGATGGAGAAGACGCAGCGCGAATATTACCTCAACGAGCAGATGAAGGCGATCCAGCGCGAGCTCGGCGAAGGCGATGAGCCCAAGGACGAGACGGCCGAGATCGAGGAGAAGATCGCGCGGACCAAGCTCTCGAAGGAGGCGCGCGAGAAGGTCATCGGCGAGTTGAAGAAGCTGAAGGCGATGAGCCCGATGTCAGCCGAGGCAACCGTCGTCCGCAATTATCTCGACACGGTCCTCGGCCTCCCGTGGGGCAAGAAGAGCAAGGTCAAGCGCGACATCGTCGCCGCGCAGGCGGTGCTCGACGGCGACCACTACGGGCTGGAGAAGGTCAAGGACCGGATCGTCGAGTACCTCGCCGTCCAGGCGCGGACGAACAAGCTCAAGGGGCCGATCCTGTGCCTCGTCGGGCCGCCGGGGGTGGGCAAGACCTCGCTCGGCCGCTCGATCGCCAAGGCGACGGGGCGCGAGTTCATCCGCCAGTCGCTCGGCGGGATGCGCGACGAGGCCGAGATCAGAGGTCACCGGCGGACGTACATCGGCTCGATGCCGGGCAAGGTCATCCAGAACCTCAAGAAGGCCGGCGCGTCGAACCCGCTCTTCCTGCTCGACGAGATCGACAAGCTCGGTCAGGATTTCCGTGGCGACCCGTCGTCGGCGCTGCTCGAGGTGCTCGATCCCGAGCAGAACAAGGCATTCAACGACCATTATCTCGAGGTCGACTACGACCTGTCGGATGTGATGTTCGTGACGACGGCGAACAGCCTCAATATGCCGCAGCCGCTCCTCGACCGGATGGAGATCATTCAGCTCGCCGGTTATACCGAGGACGAGAAGGTCGAGATCGCCAAGCGGCACCTGTTGTCGAAGCAATACGACAACCACGGCCTCAAGGCGGCCGAGTTCGCCGTCACCGACGGCGCGCTCCGCGACCTGATCCGCTACTATACCCGCGAGGCCGGGGTGCGGACGCTCGAGCGCGAGCTAGCCAAGCTGGCGCGGAAGTCGCTGCGGCGCATCATCGAGGGCAAGGCGAAGTCGGTCACGGTCGACAGCGACAACCTCCACGAGTTCGCCGGCGTCCGGAAGTTCAAATTCGGCGTCGGCGAGACCGAGGACCAGATCGGTGCGGTCACCGGTCTCGCCTGGACCGAGGTCGGCGGCGAGCTGTTGACGATCGAGGCGGTAACGTCGGCGGGCAAGGGCACGGTCAAGACGACCGGCAAGCTCGGCGACGTCATGACCGAATCGATCGCGACCGCGCTATCGTTCGTCAAGGCGCGGTCGATCGCCTACGGCATCAAGCCGAGCGTGTTCGAGAAGAAGGAGCTCCACGTCCACGTCCCCGAAGGCGCGACGCCGAAGGACGGACCGTCGGCGGGCGTCGCCATGGTCACCGCGATCGTCTCGACCTTGACCGGGATCGCCGTCCGCAAGGACATCGCGATGACCGGTGAGGTGACGCTGCGTGGCCGCGTCCTGCCGATCGGCGGGCTGAAGGAGAAGCTGCTTGCGGCCTTGCGCGGCGGCATCACGACGGTGCTGATCCCGGTCGAGAACGAGAAGGACCTCGCCGAGATCCCGGCGAACGTGAAGGAAGGGCTGACGATCATCCCGGTCGCCCATGCCGATCAGGTCCTCGAGCACGCGCTGGCGACGCCGCTGGTGCCGATCATCTGGACCGAGGCCGACGACCTCGCCGCGCGGCCCGATCCGGTTCCGGCGGCCGATCTCGGCACGGGGTCGGCCACCGGCGCGGTGGTCCGGCACTGACCCGCGGCAGTCGGCGGCGCGAAGTCTTTGCCGCCGGCATGACAGGGGATTAGGATCGGCGACTCGGCGGCGTGGGGGCTGCCGCCGGGCGGAGGCGAGCGGCGATGAACAGGCAGGAACTGATCGCCGCCGTCGCCGCGTCGGCCAACCTGACGCCCGCCGATGCCGGCCGAGCGGTCGACGCGACGTTCGCCGCGATCGGTACGGCGCTGGCGGCGGGGGACGATATCAAGCTCGTAGGCTTCGGCAGCTTCCACGTCACGCGTCGTGCCGCGTCGTCGGGGCGCAACCCGCGAACGGGCGAGCCGATGCAGATCGCCGCGCGCAACCAGCCCAAGTTCACCGCCGGCAAGGGTCTGCGCGACGCGGTCAACTGAGTCGGCGTGCTTTACACTTGCCGGTCGGGCTTCTACGACGATGCCGGGCGTGGGCGCGTAGCTCAGCGGTAGAGCACACCCTTCACACGGGTGGGGTCACAGGTTCAAACCCTGTCGCGCCCACCACGTCGCTTGGACCGACGACGCCGTCATGCTGGCGCACGCCGACTTTCACGTCCGTGGCGGCCCTACTTTTGCAGCAGCCCGCCGATCAGGCTCACGCTCAGCGCGACGACGACGATGTTGAACAGGAACGCGGCGAGGCTGTGGAACAGCGCCAGCCGGCGGATCGCGCGGCTGGTGATCTCGACGTCGGACACCTGGAAAGTCATGCCGAGGACGAACGCGAAATAGGCGAAGTCGCTGTAGACCGGCATCTCGTCGCCGGGGAAATCGAGGCCACCGGTGTCGCGGTCGGTCCCGTCGCCGCGGCCCGCTTCGTCGTCCTCGTCGCCCGGCGCATAGAAGCGGTGCGCGTAGTGGAGCGACAGCAGCAGGTTGCTGAACACCCAGACGAGCAGGATGGTCGTTCCAGCGATGGCGATGCCGGTGCCGTGGCCGCCGCCGTAGCCGGTCAGCTCGATGACGACCGCGATCAGGACCACGGCGACGAGGAACATCGCGATCGCGAGCAGGACGTGCTGGTCGGGATCGTTCGCCGCGGCGCGCTCGCGCATGTCGTCGGCCTTGCTGCCGTGCATCAGGAACAGGATGCCGACGATGAACACGACGGCACCGGCGTCGAAGCCGAGGAGGACGGCCCGCGCCGGGCTGATGTGGAGAGCCGCGGCACCGGCGGTGACGACGCTCATCGTGATCATGAGCAGCCAGAAATTGAGATAGCGGATCTGGCTCACTGCGACCTCCGCGAGGCAGAGGATGCGACGGCGATGCCGGAGGCGGGGAAGCGGGCCATGGCCATGGTGAAGCCGATCCGAGGCGGCGGCGCAAGCCTGCCGCGCAGATGCATCGTTACGCTGGCATTCACAACCGAACGGTATAAGCTGCTCCCGCGCGGTCGTCGCGCCCGTCGAGGCGACAAGCGCCCGCGGCCTGTTGGGAGGATCACATGAAATTCACGCTGCTCGCCGTCGCCGCGCTGGCTATCCCCGTCGCCGCCGTGGCGCAGACGACGTCGACGACGACGACCACCACCGACACGTCGAGCTCGACGACACCGGTCATGCCCCACGTCGTCCACCACCGCGTTCATCATCGCCATCCGGCGAAGAAGGTCGTCCACACCAAGGCGACGACACAACCCGACGGCACGACGACGTCCGACACGACCAAGACGACGACGCCGCAGTAGCGCGACGACCCGGCGGCGCAACCGCCGCCGGGTTCAGCGGCCGGCGTAGTTGGTCGCGACCCAGTCGCGGTAGCTGCCGTCGAGGACGCCGCGCCACCAGCCCTCGTTGCTAAGGTACCAATCGAGCGTCGCGGCGAACCCCTGCGCAAAGGTTCGCTGCGGCGCGTAGCCTAGCTCGTCGCGCGCGCGGCGCTCGTCGATCGCGTAGCGGCGATCGTGGCCGGGGCGGTCGGCGACGGTCGTCTTGAGGCTCGCGGTCGGCGCGCCGTTCGCTGCCGGCGCGTCGGGGAAGCGTGCGGCGAGCCCCCTGTCGGCGGTGAAGGCGGCATCGGCTGCGGCGCACAGCGTATCGATCACCGTGAGGTTGGGCAGTTCAGCCCCGCCACCGATGTTGTACGTCTCGCCGACCTTGCCGTTGGCCAGTACCGCCGAGATGCCGCGGCAATGATCGTCGACGTGGAGCCAGTCGCGGACCTGCATCCCGTCGCCGTAGATCGGCAGCGGCCGGCCATGGAGCGCATTGATCAGAAACAGCGGAATCAGCTTTTCGGGGAATTGGTACGGGCCGTAGTTGTTCGAGCAGTTCGACGTCGTCACCGCGAGGCCGTAGGTGTGGTGATACGCGCGGACGAGGTGGTCCGACGCCGCCTTCGACGCCGAATAGGGCGAGTTCGGCGCGTACGGCGTCGTCTCGTTGAACGCCGGATCGTCCGGGCCGAGCGAGCCATAAACCTCGTCGGTCGAGACGTGATGGAAGCGATGCGGCCGGCCGTTGCCCGCCAGCCACACCGTGCGCGCCGCCTTGAGCAGACTGTGGGTGCCGAGGACGTTGGTTTCGATGAACGCGTCGGGGCCGTGGATCGAGCGGTCGACGTGGCTTTCGGCGGCGAAATGAACGATGGTGTCGATACCGCGGTCGGCGAGCAGACCCTCGACCAGCGCAGTGTCGCCGATGTCGCCGTGGACGAAATCGTGGGTGACGCCGTCGAGGTTGGCGCGGTTGCCGGCATAGGTCAGCGCGTCAAGGACGGTGACCCCATCGCCGGGGTGCTCGGCGTTCCAGTAGCGGACGAAGTTGGCCCCGATGAACCCGGCCCCACCAGTGACGAGGAGGTTCACGCGTTTTCCTTTATCTGGCCGAGGCACACCCGCAGCTCGTCGCGCCAGTGGCGCGGGACGCCGGTGATCGCCCACGTCGCGGTCTTGTCGAGGACGCCGAACGCCGGGCGCTTCGTCGGCGTCGGATAATCCTCGGTGCGGATCGGGGTCACTGTTACGGCGCGGTCGAGCAGGCCGAGGTCGCGCGCCTCGGCGTGGATCGCCACCGCAAAGTCGTACCACGTCGCCGTTCCGGCGTCGGTCGCGTGGAGGGTGCCGGTATGCCCGCCGCCGGTCAGCGTCCACAGCGTCCGGGCCAACGTCGCGGCGTGAGTCGGCGTGCCGAACTGGTCGGCGACGACGCGGACCTCGCTCCGCTCGCGCATCAGGCGGAGCATCGTCGCGACGAAGTTGTTGCCCACGGCTGCGTAGACCCACGCCGTGCGGACGATCAGCGGCGCGGGGTGAAACTCGGCAGCGGCGACCTCCCCGTCGAGCTTGGTCCGGCCGTAGGCGCCGAGGGGGTTCGGCGCGGCGTCGGGCGGGTAGGGGCGGTGCGCGGTCCCATCGAAGATGAAATCGGTCGAGACGTGAGCGAATGCCGCGCCGGCCACCCGCGCCGCGCCGGCCAGCGCCGCAACCGCATCGACATTGATCCGGCGTGCCGCGGCCTCGTCGGCCTCGGCCTTGTCGACGGCGGTATACGCGGCGGCGTTGATCACGACGTCGGGCCGCACATCGGCGACGACGCGGCGGACGGCGTCGGCGTCGGCGATGTCGAAGTCGGCCTCGGGCGGGGCGATCGCCTCGCTGCCCGGCGGGACATGCGCCTGGAGCGCGCGGCCGAGCTGGCCACCCGAACCCGCGATCAAGGCTCTCATGGCAGCTCCCTCACGCGAACACCTCGGCGTCGGCGAGGAGCAGCGCGGCGGCATCCTTGTCTGACTGGACCGGGGCGGCGTCGCCGATTCTCCAGTCGATGCCGATCGCCGGATCATCCCAGCGGACCGCGCGCTCGGCCGGCGGATCGTAGAGCGCGGTGCATTTATACAGGAAGTCGGCGGTGTCGCTGAGCACGACGAAGCCATGCGCGAAGCCGGGCGGTACCCACAGCATCCGCTTGTTCGCCGCCGACAGCTCGTAGCCGACCCAGCGGCCGAAGTGCGGGCTCGACCGGCGGACGTCGACCGCGACGTCGAACACGCTGCCGTCGGTGACGCGGACGAGTTTTCCCTGCGGGTTGACGATCTGGTAGTGGAGGCCGCGGAGGACGTGCTTCGCCGAGCGGCTGTGGTTATCCTGGACGAAGGTCAGGTCGAGCCCGGCGTCGGCGAAGGCGCGCGCGTTCCACGTCTCCATGAAGAAGCCGCGGTCGTCGCCGAACACGCGCGGCTCGATCAGGCAGACGCCGGGGAGGGGGGTGTCGACGACGTTCACGCCGGTCGCTCCATCGCGCGGCTCACGCCGCCAGCCGCAATTGCGTCAGCAGGTATTCGCCGTACCCGCTCTTGCGCAGCGGTTCGGCGATGCGGGTCAGTTGCTCGGCGTCGATGAAGCCCTGCCGCCACGCGATCTCCTCGGGGCAGCAGATCTTGAGGCCCTGCCGTTCCTCGACGATGCGGACGTACAGCGCGGCGTCGAGCAGCGACGCGTGGGTGCCCGTGTCGAGCCACGCGAAGCCGCGCCCCATCAGCGCGACCTCGAGCGCGCCGTCGTCGAGATAGGCGCGATTGAGGTCGGTGATCTCGAGTTCGCCGCGCGGGGAGGGCTGGATCGCCCGCGCCCGTTCGACCGCCGTACCGTCGTAGAAATAGAGGCCGGTGACGGCGTAGTTCGATTTAGGCGCGGCGGGCTTCTCCTCGATCGTCGCGGCGCGGCCCTGCGTGTCGAACGAAACGACGCCGTACGCCTCCGGATCCTTGACGTAGTAGCCGAACACCGTCGCCCCCGCCGCCCGCCCGTCGGCGGCGGCGAGCAGCTCGGGCAGGCCGTGGCCGTAGAAGATGTTGTCGCCGAGGATGAGGACCGACGGGTCGTCGCCGACGAACCCCGCGCCGATGTGGTACGCCTGCGCCAGCCCCTTAGGCTCGGGCTGGACCGCATAGGTGATCGCCATGCCCCACTGGCCGCCGTCGCCGAGCAGCCCGGCGAAGGCCGGCGCGTCGGCCGGCGTGGTGATGACCAGCACCTCGCGGATGCCGGCCAGCATCAGCACCGACAGCGGATAGTAGATCATCGGCTTGTCGTAGACCGGCATCAGCTGCTTGCTGACCGGCTTGGTCAGCGGATAGAGGCGCGTCCCCGAGCCGCCAGCCAAGATGATCCCTCGTCGCGCCATTCCGCCTCCTAAGCCCGTCCGCGGACGATCCGGCGGACCAGCCCGGCGAAGCTCCGTGCCTGCTGGAGGAACGGAGCCTGGCGCGCCGCCTTGCGCAGCGCGACGCCGCGATAGCGGGGGACCGGGCGTCCGGCAACCGCGCTCGCGGCAAGGCGCGCGATCAGCTCGCGCTTCCGCCGGACCTGCGACGGCTGCATCCGGTCGATCGCACGTGGATTGAGCGGCTCGACCGCGATGGCACCGGCGGCAACGGCGGCGGCGTAGACGCTCGCGCCCGTCGCGGTGCGGACCATGACCAGGCTGCGGCCGTCCTGCTCGGTGAAGTCGGGGTAGCCGCGATCGTCGCCGTACCACGCGTCGGCGCAGGCGATGTCGGCCGCGCCGCCGACCGCGTCGGGGCAGATCTTGCAGCGGAACTGGATTTCCTTCGACAGGATCATACCCCAGCTGTCGTGATAGCTCATCCCGCGCGTCGTGCCGTCGGCAAGCGTCGCCGTCGCCTGGCCGGGCCAGCCGTCGCCGCGGTAGCGGAAGTGGGTGACCTCGACCTCGGGCGCGCCGATCACAGCGAGGATGCGTCGCGCGCCGTCGCCGCTCGGCACCCCGGCGCAGAAGAAGGCGAGCATGAGGGGCACCTTGGCGTCGACCCGCGGGTCGATCCGGGCGAGCGCACGCAGCGCCGACACGTCGCACGGCTTGCCGACGAAGGCGAAGCGGCCGGGTTCGTCGAGGCGGCGGCCGATGTCGGCGAGCGGCGACGAGCTGGCGTAGCGCGATCCGGCGGCGGCGAAGACCGCGGCCGCCGACGTCGCGACGACGGTGGCGTTGGCCAGCGGACGCGTGGCGTCCATCCCGGTCTCGATCACCCGGTCGACGAGGCCGGTGGCGAGCGCATGGGTCAGGATCGCCGACAGGACACCGCCCGACGACGCATGGTGGCGTAGCGCCGCGTCGGTCGCATAGCCGGTCGCGACCGTCCGCCAGCGGCCCCACAGCGGATCGTCGTGCGGGGCGTCGCCGCGGTTGTCGATGACGAGGCCGGGGCAGGTTGCGGTGATCGCGGCTTCGGCGGCGGCGGAGACGGTCGCGACCT